>CAZKDA010000178.1:0-10123 GCA_964551455.1 uncultured Saprospiraceae bacterium | reverse complement strand
GTCCAGCCTACTCCGGGATATGTAATCAACTCTGAATCCATTGAGTAATTATTTAACCTGGCCAAGGTGTCAAATATTCCTGAAAGATGATTGTTCGAAGTAATACTATTGCCAATAAAAAGTATTTTCTTAGGTTCGGGAGGGGTATTCGTTTTAAATAACAGACAGGAAGTTAAGGAAACAAAACCAAGCATATAAAGTAACTTGATCTTATTTTTGACCATCTTTACTTTTTTTTGCTACAAAATTTAAAACACTATTTACTCCTCTTAGATAACAGACCAATTTTAAATCCTTATCATACAAAAAACAGCCGGGAAATCCGGACGCATTCATTTCACTCATGGTTTGCCTGTCTATCAGGCTATGTATTCCTGGAATTTGTTTTTCTTTAATCAACTTTATAGCAACGTCCTCGTCGTTTTCATAGCAAAAATTAATGGTTTTGATATTAAATTTTTTCAAATCCGGATAGTACTCTAAAGCTTCAATACAAGGAGGACATGAAGTTGACCAAATGTTTATCAAAATGAAGTCATAGTCTTTTTGATTTAAAAACGCTTCAATAGAATAAGTTGTATCAGGCAGAAAGTTCCGAAATTTAAACTCAGGTAAAGTTTCTCTTAAAGTAATATCAGGTGCTGCTTCTCCCTCAATTTCATGGATAAAGCAATATTTACCCAATGAATCAATATTTGTTATTTGATACTTTTTCCCATAAAGTAGTACGATCACATCACTCCGGGTTAATATTATCACACCGAGTTGAAAATTATCTAAATCCCTGATGTTAA
Organism: uncultured Saprospiraceae bacterium; assembly: GCA_964551455.1. Lineage (GTDB taxonomy): Bacteria > Bacteroidota > Bacteroidia > Chitinophagales > Saprospiraceae > JAHDHW01. Next base: position 9,329 of record CAZKDA010000178.1, on the reverse strand, counting down.
TTGCATCTTCCCCGATTTCCCCAAAAATACTATCATTATTGACATCGTATGAAGTTATTTTATATTTTTTCCCATCTAAAACCAATTCAGCACAAGTAGTAAAATCATAATTACATTTTTGCAATTCAATCTTAGTCTGACCAACAAGGTTGGCATTGAAAAAAAACAAAATAAAAACCAACAACAAGATGTAATCTTTCATGTTAGAACAACTTTATGCTTTTTATTCAGATAGGGCATGGAAACCCTATCTGAACACCATTTGGAAATTACTCCCAATTCATATCATCAAAGGCAGTTCCATCAAGCTCATCACAAGCGTGAGAGCCTGAATCATTTTCCCAATCCTTATAGGTTTCTCCACTTGCAGAAGTGCTAGAACCCGTTTGCCTATAAGTATGGACACCGCCTTTGATTTGATTCAAACTTACCATTTCGCCGATTTTGGCTACATCAAAATTTTCAATTTTTAACTTTTTCATTTTAAATACTTTAAATATTTACCACCTACTCTCTTTATTTGCCTCTAAAGGCAGGGTTTTCGGCATCCCCCTTCGTAGCTACATTCCAAAGGTAAGCTACGCCACTGCGAAATTTTTGCAGTGAAGGAAAAAAAGAGTTAAAAAATTGACCTCCGGTGATGCGTTGAGATTTATCTTCGGGTATTGTAAAGTTAAAATTAAAACTTCCTTCGTGTTCATAATAATAACTTTCGCGGACGGTGCAGTATTTGATGGGCGCTCCAAGTTCCCGCATCGCCTTGATAATGTCATAAACCGTCCGCTCTCCAATTTGCAAACGTTGAGCAAGCTGCTTAGGCGAGCCCGTAGCCTTTATGCGGATCAGCCGGTCTATGCGTTGAATACGCTGGATTTTTTCTGTAAAGGTCATGTTCAATTATTTTTGACTATACTTTGAAATTGATCGAATATTCGGGAAAGTATGCTTCGGTCTTCAGTAATAATATGAGCCTGGCCACTCATTTCATGTTTGAAGCTTATTTTCTTTTCATAAGTTGTTTGCAGTTGCTCCGGTAAATCCGCCTCCAGTATATAGTATTGATCCGACTGATCCTCACTCATGGGGATAAGCGATAGTCGATCTACTTTTGCCGTGATTATGCCATACTCCCGGTATGGGTATGCATCAAGGCGAATATTTACTTTGAGTCCTTTTTCTATTTTGCCGATTCCTCCGACAGGTATTTTACATCGAGCGAAAATCCTGCTTTTCGCTTCGGGAGGTACAATGCTCAGAATGCCTTCTCCTGCCTGAATAAATTGCTGATCTGCACGGATCTGGTTTAAGCTTACATACCCGCTAATCGGCGCAATAATAAGGAACTGGTATTTCCAGTCTTCGATAAAGGCCAATAATTTATCCCGCTGTTGTTGGAAAATCAAAAGCTTATCTTTTAGTTCATCAGAACGATTAGCTTTCAATTCATAGAATTGGGTGTTCAGTTGCTCGATCCGGATTTCATTATTGATCAGGCTGGCGTGCATAGCTTCCAAGCTACGCTTTTGCTGGATCAGTTGACCTTCCATTCGTTCAAGTTCCTGGTCACTTACACTTCCGTCCTGGTTTAATTGCCTGTGCCGGAGGACATCCTTTTCCACCAGGGCAACTTCTTGTTTAAAGAGTGTTCCTTGCTTTTCTATTGATTGGTTTAATTGTGTAATTTGATCGATTTCTTTTTCAATCGAGCTCATTTTTTGAAATACTGTATTTTGTTTTAGAAAATTTTGAAGCTCATTCAGATTTTGCTGCCATTGAAGATAATCTATATTAAAGCTGCCAAGCTGCAATTCGTTTGGTGGTTGTATTTCCAAATAACTTTTGTGATGAATTTCATGGTCAATGTTCAATAAATAATTCTCTAACAATTCAACATCATTACGATTTGCAGTATTTTCAATCCAACCAATAACCTGTCCGGTTTCTATCCACTCCTGATCCTGAATTTCCAGAGCAGCAAGTTTGCCGCTTACTGTTGCAATTACTTCGATAGGAGGAGCGATAGCCGTTAAGACAACAGGCGCTTCGATGATGTCCGGGAATTTGATCCACCAGGCTAAACAAATTCCGAAAACCACTACAATAGAAATCAGAAAAATTCCCCAGCGAAGCATCCACCCGGGGGGATTGCCTAGTATTTCCTGAACCTGTTCCTGCGTCTGAACCCGGACATGTTCCTCTAAAGTTACCTCAGAGAATCCGTTGTCCTTCGTAGTTATTTCATCGGCATATTTTTCAGGCATTGCGTATATTTTTTTCAGCAGGTTATTAAAATTATACAGCAAGTTCCAATTGATTACTTACCAAATCAAAATAAGCTCCTCGTTTATGAACCAAGTCTTCATGTTTGCCAACTTCCATGACCTTTCCGTTTTCCAATACAATAATCTGATCAGCAAGTTTGACCGTGCTTAGTCGGTGAGCAACTATTACTACCGTTTTGCCTTTAAAAAACTCGTTTAAATTTTCCATAATGACTTTTTCGTTTTTTGCATCTAAAGCATTAGTTGCTTCATCCAATAAAATAAATTCAGGATCTTTATAAACAGCTCTTGCTAACAGCAATCTTTGCTTCTGCCCCTGGCTGATCCCATTCCCTTTGGCTCCGATCATAGTCTGGTTTTGAAGCGGTAGCGACTCTATAAAATCAGTAATATTTGCCACTTTCATTGCCTTTTCCAATTTGTTGGTATCCATTCGTTCATCGCTTTCAGCAATGTTGTCTGCTATGGAATTTGAGAAGATGTAACCTTCCTGCATAACCACGCCACACTTGCTTCGCCATACTTTTTGGTGAATACGATCAAGCGGCGTAGCTCCAATTTTGATATTGCCTTTTGTGGGTTGGTAAAAACCTAATAATAACTTTAACAAGGTAGTCTTGCCACTTCCGCTCGTTCCTACGATTGCTGTTATTTTACCGTAAGGGATAGAAATTGTGATATTGTCCAATACGTTATTGCTGATCGGGGTATATTTGAATGACAAACCATTGATTATTATATCCTGATCAGGGACGTGTTGTATTTTTATATCATCCTGCGTTTCTTCGTTTTTTTTCTCATGGATTTCGCCCAGACGTTCTAAACTAATTTTTGCATCCTGCGCCGCTCGAATAAATCCAACGAGTTGATTAAGTGGTACATTTAACTGACCAATCATATATTGAACTGCCAACATCATCCCTAAAGTCATTTGACCTTCAATAACTGATTTGGCAGCAATAAAGCTAATAAGGATGTCTTTTAATTGACTGATAAAAGAAGCGTCGGCATCTTGATATTGTGTAATTGTAAGAGATTTCATTTGAGCATTGAACAATTTGGCCTGAATATTAGTCCATGCCCACCTTCGCTTTTGTTGACTGCCGGACAGTTTGATATCCGGCATTCCCTGAATTATTTCAATCAAAGCATTTTGGTTGTCGGAGTGTTGTTGGAATGCCATGTAATCTACTTCTTTTCGTTTTTTCAAAAAGAAAAATATCCACACCAGGTATAAAACTGCTCCGGCTACAAAGACAGAAAAAATCTGTAGATTGTACATAAAAAGCACTATAGCAAAAACCACCAAGTTGACCATAGAAAATAAAACAGTCAAAGTAGATCGGGTCAGAAACTGCTCAACACGGTAATGGTCGCGGATACGTTGTAAAAGATCTCCAGTCATCTTAGCATCAAAAAAACCGAGTGGTAAATTCATGAGTTTGATCAAAAAATCAGCAATCAGATTTACATTTATTCTTACACTGATATGTAGTAAAATCCATGATTGTAAGACTTGCACCCCGGTTTGACTCAAAAACAATGTCAGTTGTGCTATTAAGATGATATAGATAAATCCAAGATTCTGATTTTCAATTCCTACATCTACAATTGCCTGGGTCAAAAAAGGAAAAATCAATAAAAATAATGACCCCAATCCCATACCCATTAAAACCTGAAAAGCCAATTTTCGATATGGCGTAACATAAGGCCATAAAAAACTGAATCCCTTTTTCGAGGTGTTTACTCCTTCTTGTTCATAAAAAACCGGAGACGGGGCCAGTAACAAGGCTATCCCTAAAACCCCTCTACTCAGCCAATGCTGTTCAAACTCCTTTCGGTTCAACTTATACTTTCCGGAAGCAGGGTCAGCGATCCATACGAACTTTTTGTTTATTTTAAACACAACCAAAAAGTGATTTTGATTCCAATGCACAATACACGGTAATGGAGCTGACAAAAGGCATGGAACTTTATCGCTATTCCCATAAGGAATTTGTACAGCTAACGTACGGAAACCTATGGATTCTGCGGCTTCACTGATCCCCTTCAAACTGACTCCCTCTTTGTCGATGTAACACTTTTCTCTAAGAAAAGCCAGAGAAAAGCTTTTCCCATAATACTTTGCAACCATCCTCAATGCAGAAGGGCCGCAGTCCATGGCGTCTAATTGTTTATAATATGGGAATCCGGAGAGTTTAGATTTCATAATGCCGCTTCGGAATTAAATTGGTTCAAAAAAAAATAGCGCTTTAAATCTTGTGCGCTTTAACCAAATAATAAGTCATGTAATCCTAACCATGATAAAAATAGCACTTCATTTTTAACCTCATACATTATTATAAGGTAAAGGGTCAACACTAAAAATTTCAGGAAGAGAATACTGGTGCATACAGTGGCAAAGCGTGTCATTGATTTAGTTTTTTTAATGTTATACTGATATCGCCTGACGGACGGTGTTTTTTCAAAACAATATCATTAAGACTATTGACCAACATGGTGAATAGCCCCAATACCAATATTTTTTAACACGCTTGTATTATTTGCTTTTTGCAACACACTCTTTCAGGTCGAAAGAGTTCCCAGCCGGCCAGATGATCAAAATTTGGGAGTCTGGCTTTAATTTTTAATTCTTTGAAGGCAGGTTTGCTTTGTTTTTTATTGAAAAGGAACATTAGCCCTACGGTCATTTTATTGCGCTTCCGATGCTAATGTAAAACTTAAATTTTGAAAAACAATCCAGACGCAATATTTTTTTAAAATCTCCACAACTTCACAACTTCTCCATCCTGCTTTTAAGGATTTTTGCAAACGAGCGCATCCTGATCTCCTCCAAAGTCAGGCCGGTTGCCAGCACTTCTTCCTCGCTGATCGCTCCGCAGTTCAAGGCGCTGAGAAAATAATTCAGCAAACCCTGACCGGTGGCGGCATCGTCGAAAACATCGCCGATAAGCGTGGCTCTCTCCAGATTTGAGTTTTACGGCATTTTCAGATTGACTCTATCTATCCCCGTAGCCGTAGCTTATTTAAGCTTAATGATAAACCAAAGTAGGCAATTACATTTGAGTTCTCCCGAAGATAGTTTAAGTATTTGCTTAAACTGAACCTGCCACTGCCAGAGGTGTGGTACGCTACCAATCATCAAAGGGATATTCACGCCCACTAAGTGAATAGTTTAAACCTTGGAAAGTCATTAATTCGTAGCGCATTGTATTGTAATGAAGCTACAAGCTTCAACAATCTTGGGCGACTTCACGCTCCTCGTTTTTCAGCCTAACTCTGGAAAGTTCCACCAGCTTGTGTTCCATAATGCCTCCGCCGATAGTTCCCGAAATTTCACCGTCGGCAGCAACAGCCATTTTGAAACCCTGCCTTCCGGGAGAACTGCCATGGCTCTCCAACACACAAAGCAGCACCACACTGGTGCTCCGGGTTAATTTATCATTTATGAACTGCCAGATTTGCATGAGCGATTAATATCTGCTTTGAACTAAGTTATTGCGGTACAACGGATTCATCGGTTGCATCGACAAAAGCAAATATATACACGACACCGCATAGACCCCGACAAGTCGGGGCGGGCCTGCCCGACCGACGTCAGGCGGGCGGGTTTATCCGTGAACAAGTATAACATAAGTGACGTTGAAAAAATATTAACGAAATTGATTTGAACACGTTAAAATAACAATTAACTTTAATAACGAGTGCAGTTTACCAAAATAAATTAAAAAAATGTCAATTTTTCTGAAACTGCTTCATATTTCCTATTTTGCGGGATCATTCCCAAACGCAAAAATCGGGGATTTCAGTTTTATATTAAATATCTCTTCAAATGTATTCTCCGGAGGAACAAAGACAGTTTTTCGATCTTTCAAAACGGTTATTGCAAAGCGATGGAGCGGCAAAAGCTGAAGACCTTTCGCAACCCGCCCAACTCCTTCGTGCGGGCGGGCTGGCCAGGGATCTGCAAGACGTGATCATCTACCACGAATGGCGCTATTATATTCTGAATGATCCGGTTATCAGCGATTATGAATACGATCAGCTTTATAAAAAACTGGAAAACCTGGAAGCCAGACACCCTGAATTGATTTCTCCTGATTCTCCTACCCAACGGGTTTCCAACGAGCTTTCTGAGGACCTTCCGCAAGTGATGCACCTCGTGCCGATGCTCTCCCTGGCGAATAGCTACGATCCGCAGGATCTGATCGATTTTGACACACAGATCAAAAAGCTGACACTACTCCCTGAAAATGCAAATGTGGAATATTGTGTCGAACCCAAATTCGACGGCGGAAGTATCGCCCTGGTTTATGAAAACGACCGGTTGGTGCGCGGAGCGACACGCGGCAATGGCGTTTTTGGCGAAGAAATGACCAACAATGCCAAAGCCATCCGTACCATCCCCCTTCGCGCTGAGTTTTCAAAATACAACATACAAAAGGCAGAGGTGAGGGGCGAGGTGCTCATCCGTAAAGATGTTTTTAAAAAAATGAACGAACTGCGTCAGGAGCAAGGCCTCCCGCTTTTCGCTAACCCAAGAAACACAGCTTCGGGCGGCCTGCGAATGAAAGACCCCAAAGAAGTTGCCGGAAGGGGATTGGTTGCCTTTTTATACACTTTGAGTTACGGCGCTGATGAAAACAACAACGATCTGTTGCAGAGTTTTGAAACTCACGACGAAAGCCTTAACCTGCTGGCCAGTCTCGGTTTTAATGTGCCGATCAAAGAAAAAAAGGTTTGTAAAAATATCAACGAAGTGATTGATTATTCACTCGAATGGCAGATGAAACGCGAGGATTTTCCTTACGAGATCGATGGCATGGTCGTAAAGGTCAACAGCCTGGAGTTGCAGGAAAAATGCGGCTTCACCAACCACCATCCGCGCTGGGCTATTGCCTTCAAATTCAAGGCAAAACAGGCCACCACTAAACTGCTGAACGTGGAATACCAGGTCGGAAAAATCGGGTCGATCACACCGGTGGCAAAACTCGAACCCGTTCAACTCGCCGGTGTAACCGTTTCATCTGTTTCATTGCATAACGAAGATTTTATCACCTCGAAAGACATCCGGATCGGTGATACGGTTTTGGTGGAAAGGGCAGGTGATGTGATCCCCTACATTGTAAAACCAATGGAAGACCTGCGCGACGGGACAGAAAAGCCAATTAAGTTTCCGGAAAACTGTCCGTCGTGTAATACCAAACTTGTTCGTGCGGAGAATGAAGCTGCCTGGCGTTGCCTGAACGCTTCCTGTGAAGCGCAGGTATTACAACGCATGATCTTCCATGTATCAAAAGACGCGATGGATATCGATGGTCTTGGGAAAGCGCAGATCGAGCGGTTTTATCAACTGGGCTGGTTGAAGAGCCTTGCAGATATTTACCGGCTGGAATACGACAAAATAGCTGAATTGGAAGGTTTTGGTGAGAAATCTGCCGCCAACCTGAAATCCGCTGTGGATAACGCCAGGCAGAATCCCATCCATAGGTTGTTGCATAGTCTGAGTATTCATCACTTGGGGAAAAAGGCATCGAAACTGCTTGCCGCTGAAATAAACCATGTGCTGGATTTGCAGCATTTTACATTGGAACGGCTAACTGATATAAAAGACGTCGGGCCGGTGGTAGCCGAAAATGTCATCGAATTTTTTCAAAACCCTCAAAATATCGAACTACTTCGTGAAATGGAAAACCTCGGAGTAAATATGCAGCAAACCGATGACGATAAACCCAGAGTGGCCGCGGCAGATGCTCCGCTCATTGGGAAAACCATTTTGTTTACGGGAACGTTACAAAAAATGGGCAGAAAGGAAGCCCAGTCGCTGGCCGAAAAAGCAGGCGCCAAAAACATCAGCGCGGTCAGTTCCAATCTCAATATCCTGGTCGTGGGCGAAAACGCCGGCTCCAAACTCAAGAAAGCCCAGGCGCTCGGCACAGTGGAGATTATCAGCGAGGAGGAGTTTATCGCTTTGGTGAAATGATGCTGAATATATAAAAATCGAAGGAACAAAAAATGACCGGAAAGCAAAAATACATTGCCGAATTTGAAATTTCGTTGAATAAATTTGTAATAAAATTAAAGCAATATGTTTCAACTGAAACCGGAGAATGGACGATCAAAGGTTTCATTGATGTGTATAAAAACATCTACACGATTTCATCTGACACAAAGATTGGTTTGATGAATATTGGATGAATTATGGCGTTGCGACCATGATAAAAAATGGAAAATCTGTGAGCGTGACAAATATTTGGGATTTCCTTGAATTTAAAAACAGAACTGATTTGTTTGAAAGAGTAGTTGCAAAAGGTGCAAAAAGAAGAAAGAAATGAAAGTGTTTATACCACCAATAAAATCTCAGGGGATAAAAACCAAGCTCGTTGAATGGATCGCTTCAAATGTTGAGGGCATTGATTTTGACTCATGGGTGGAGCCTTTCATGGGAACCGGAGTTGTAGCATTCAATATCAGACCCAAAAAAGCCCTGTTGTGTGATAGTAATCCACACCTGATCAATTTTTATAATTCAATCAAAAACAAAGAGATCACAAGCGGGATCGTTCGAAATTATCTGACAGCGGAAGGACAAAAGCTGTTGGCATCCAATGGACAGCATTACTATGAAATACGAAACCGTTTTAATGAAGAAGGAAAACCGCTGGATTTTCTTTTTTTAAGTCGTGCCTGCTTTAACGGTATGATGCGTTTTAATAAAAAAGGTGGATTTAATGTGCCATTTTGTAAAAAACCAAATCGTTTTGCGCAAGCGCTGATTACAAAAATCACAAACCAGGTAGAGAACATTTCGCAGATTATCCAAATCGGCAATTATACTTTTAAAAACCAGGATTTCGAAAAAACCTTAAAGGATACAAATCCTTCCAATCTGGTATATGCTGACCCGCCGTACATTGACCGACACGTGGATTATTGCAACTCCTGGACTGAAAACGACGAGTTGAAACTAAAAAACTTCCTTGTCAAATCCTTCGCTAAATTTATCCTTTCCACCTGGTTAAGCAATAAATACAGAACCAATGATTA
>CAZKDA010000177.1:0-10125 GCA_964551455.1 uncultured Saprospiraceae bacterium | reverse complement strand
AGCATATTCGATTTAAGCTGCAACCTGCCTGCATGACCCCAGGACAGGCAGGGCTGAAATCATCGGGGGAGTTAATCAACCTTTCCTTTCCTTTCCTCCTCCCGTTTCTTCCTTTCAACCAAAATGTCCAACTTATTTTTTAACCGCAGTTTAGCGCCGAGGCCCGGTAATACTCGGCACACCACCTCAGAGAGGTGGCGCGAGTGGTGAGTTTTGTTAATTCGGTAACTGAATCAACCCCGACCAGCCCCGACAGGTCGGGGCCAGTCGGGACAGGCCTAATCAACTAATAAACTTTTCCCCTAACACATTTACAACTTCTCGATCAAAGTCGCATATTTCTTCTCAACCTGCACAATTGAAACAACGTAAACCCCGGCTGGCAAATCCGACAGATTGATGGTGTTCAAAGTTGCGTTTTGCGATAAAAGCATTTCGCCGGAAAGGCTGTAAACTTCGAGCCGATCGAATGTCTCTCCTTCAACGAAAACTAAATCCCCGGCAGGGTTCGGATAGATTTTAAACTTACCGCCAAAGGTTTCATTCACGCGGCTCAAATCCTGCACTTCGATCAATGAAACGCCGTAACTTTTGGCAATCGGGCTACCGTTTCTGTACTCTGTCAGTTCATAACCGATATGATATTTTCCGGCAGCCTGGGGGCTATCCCAATGGAAGCCATTCTCCACGATGGTGAAAACATTATTGCTTCCGGGATTGATCTCATCGGGAAACTGGTAGGTTTCGTAAGCTGCACTATCGGCGTAGGGCACAATAAATTGCAGCGACAAGCTATCTCCATCCGGATCAAAAAAAGCTGAACCATTGCTCAAGGCTTCATTATAATTGCCGGTGATGAGGTTGATCTCTCCGGCATCCACTGGGCTGCTGTTCGGCCCGGAAAAGTTCGGATCAAAAAATACATATTCCAGGAACAATTCAAAAGGAGAACCAGCGTAATCGGAAGTGTTCAAACCATCTCCGCTCCAACAACAATCTAACATGCTGATCTTGTAAAATGCTTGTCCGGCATAGGTATGCGTCGTTTGGAAAAGTGATTCCGTTAATCCTAACTGGTTGATCGGTTGCTGGGACATCACGGCAATCCTTTTGCAAACGCCATCGCCAAAGCAAAGATTGATGGTATCGATGGGGGAATCCGTGCTGGTATAAAGCTTCACATCGATTTGCAAAGCCAAGGGACCGGTTTGTGCGGCCGACAAATGGCCTGCGTGAAAGTCAACCTGTGCAACCAAATTGAAAGTGGCCAATAAAAGGATGGTGGAGAGGAGTGTTTTCATGTTCAATTATTTTTAAGTAAGATTTTAAAGCAAGCGCTTTCTGAATTCAGCTTCTTGTAGTGTCGAAGGTAATAAAAAGTGTGGAATTGTTTTTCACAAACGAACGGCTTTTCTGACGACAAATAGGTTTGCCGTTCACAGTTTAATTCATTGACAAAGGTATTGTTAACCTCGAAAAAGAAACTGACGAACCTGAAAAATTGATCCCCTAAATTTAGATTACCAGATATTTTTTTTGTCAAACCAATTCCCTGTTTCATCCTTTGAAAAAACCCGTTTGCAAAATTCCTGAGTATCGCAAAAATATTATGCTCAACTTGCGGCTACTTGGTTTTGACTAGCATTTTTTTACCCAAATAAAATCAAGATATTCAAAGGTTTTTGTAAAGATCAACACTTTATGAAATTCGCTAATTGACAGCAAAACCGGCTTTGGGTCCCTCCTTGCAACAAACCATACTACAAGATTAGTTTAACCTCAATAATGTTGTTCAAAATCAGAACATCAGAACATTAAGTCATTGATTATTAATTGTTTAATATTTTTTTTTTAAACCACTAACATAAATTTCTTATGAAGAACCAACTTTTACTTCTTTTTATGCTTATTCTCTTTTTCGCAAAAGTGACACAGGCACAAACTCCCAGCGATGCTATCATGATGAAGCAAGGGGAGATTTGTGTGGCGATGATTTACGAAAATAGCTGGTTTGACGAATATTGGGAAGGAACAAAACTGAGAACTAACGGAACCATTGCCACCGTAAAAAGGAACACGGTAATGCCAATGGTAGCTATCGGAATTTTTGACCGGCTTAACCTGATCGTTGGCGCTCCCTGGACGCAAACGCAATCCACGGAACCAAACGGCGGTTTTTTTCAAGGTGCAAAAGGATTTCAGGACATCAGCTTTAATCTCAAAGGTGTGATTTTAAAAAAACAATTGGGCAAAGGCAAACTGGCTTTCCTTGCTAACGCTGGCTTCGCAACCCCGATGACCAACTACCTTTCAGATTACCGGCCATACAGCCTGGGTAATGGCACGAATGAACTCAGCTTTCGCGGCATCCTCCAATATGAATTGGACAACGGCTTGTATTTACGAGGTGCCGGTGCCTATGTCTGGAGAGGACAAACAGAATCCGAACGGGATTATTATTATAACAATGGCAGCTATTATACCGCCTGGATGGATGTTCCCAGCGCATGGAATTTCCACGCAGTTGCAGGAATGTGGCTATTGGATTATTCACTGAAAGTCGAAGCCAACTATATTGGTTTGAAATCAACCACCGGAGATGACATTCGCCCCTACAACGCTGCCCAACCGACCAATATGGTGAACTTCCACAGGTTAGGATTCGGCGCTCAATATTATTTCAAAAACCTGAAAGGACTTGGCGTACTGGCTTATTTCAACCATACGATCAACGGCAGGAATGTCGGTAAAGAAAGTATAATTACCGCCGGATTGACCTACCAGTTCAACATTTTTAAAAAACAGGATGATGAGCCGGCTGACAGGGACTTTTAAGGCTCTCTCCCTATTGACCATTGAAAAATCGTATTAAATCATTAACATTAAAAAAATCATCATGCAAATTAGATTCACCATACCCATATTGATCGCAGGCCTTGTGACAGTTATTTTGTTTATCTCATCCTGTGAAAAAGACCTGCCTACCCAACTCAACTATACTGATTATAGTTTTGCGTCTATCGACGCAGACGGCGGCGATTGGAACCCAATCCTCCTGACCACCCCCGATGAAATAGCCATTGATGATCCCGAAGATGTCAACTCATCATCCTACCAAAGCGAATTGTCTGACTTGAAATCAGCAATTTCAAACCTGAACAATCAGCAAAGGAATGCTATTGAATATTGGACCAACAATCCGACATTGAGATGGAATGAAATAGCGCTCGAATTGATCGCCAAATACAACCTCATACCAGGCCCGAATCCCGATGGAACATATACCCTTCCTAATCCGGCCAACCCGGCTGGTCCTCCTGCGTTTCCGTTTGCACACCCTCCCTACGCGGTCAGGGCTTTGTCTTATCTCAGCGTTGCGCAGTTCGATGGATTGATCTCCGCCTGGCATTACAAATATATGCACAATCGCCCTTCACCTGCTGAAGTTGATAATTCCGTACAAGCAGCATACACGAAAAACAATATTCCATCATATCCTTCCGACGGCGCCGTAATAGCTGCCAGTTCAAGGGATATCCTTTCCGCTATGTTTCCATTGGAAAAGGACTATCTCGCAGGAAAAGCAAATGAACACATGATGAGTTTGATTTGGGCAGGAGCAAATGTGCAAAGCGATATTGATGCAGGAACGCATATCGGGGAAGAAGTAGCAAAGATAGCTTTGGCAAGAGCAAAAACCGATGGCATGAGCATGGCACAATGCCCGAAGCCAGTCTCCGATTCCATTCGCGATGCTGCTTATGATCGGTTTGGCTGGAATTGGGAAAACATCGAGGTGCCGCCGCGACCTGTTGGATTGACGCCGCTTTATGGCAAGGTTAAAACATGGTGTGTGCCTGATGTCACTGCTATACGTCCACCAGTTCCTCCCGCACCAGACTCCCCGGAATATAACGAAGATGTTGAAACGCTTCAAAATTATGCGGATAACATGACTCAGGAATGGAGGCGCATTGCCAATTATTGGCAAGACGGATTGGGAACTTATACTCCTCCGGGGCATTGGAACCGCATCGCCAAAGAATACCTTGTAAAACACAAGTTTAATCCACTTCGTACTACAAGGACACTTGCCTATTTGAACATGGCAATGATGGATGGGGGCATCGCTTGTTGGGATACCAAATATTACTACCATTACCCTCGACCGATCAACCTGATCCAGGATTTCAAAACTATTGCAGGTACTCCGAATTTTCCAAGTTATACTTCTGGTCACAGTGTTTTCTCTGCGGCAGGAGCAGAAATATTATCCTATATCTTTCCGGAAGAAGGTTCTATTTTTAGAGATTGGGCTTTCGAAGCTGCCGTATCAAGAGTCTATGGTGGTATCCATTGGACATTTGATGCTACGGTGGGAACCACTCAGGGAATTAATGTGGCAAATTTTACACTGAATGTCGCCAAAGTCGATGGCGCAGACTGATACAATTCTCTTAAGTTAAGGTGTTATCATAAAAGAACTGGTTTGTATAAAACCGGTTCTTTTTTTTAGACATTCTACAACTTCAGTGGTGAGTGTTTTTTTTTTACAAAAGTTCTCAAAATAATAAACCCAAAAAATGCCCAATGATGGAATGGAGAATCGCGCTTTTTTGCTGAGTAGTTACAAAAACAAATGAAAAATCGTATTGCTGGAAAGTCAATAAAAAGTGGGGAAGAAAGGACAGTTGAATAAAAAATAGAAAGTCGCGAACCCGAGGAGGAAACGCGACTCACTACAACAAATTATAATCCCATGAACATATCCAAATTGATGGGCTGGTATTTCAACCAGCGCTGGCCGACTTTGCGACCGTTTTTCTACACACTATCAATTGCTCTAATCCTTTTTGCTCCGAGAAGCTGGTAATAGCGAGTCGTCGAGTTGGGAACCAGACGACTCACTACTAACAAATTATAATCCCATGAACATATTTCTTTTCAATTTTGCCATCGCTTTCCGTTGGCTTTTCTCCTCTTTTATCATCTCCGCATCAATCACAATACAATAATATAGCTATTCTATCCTAGCAACAAAGACATTTTTTGACCATTGTGTTGTTTTTTTTTTAAAATAAAAAAATACAACAAAAAATTAAACGACTGAATATCAATAGTTTAATTTTATTTTTGAAAAAGTTATCTGGAAATTTTGTGAAAAAAAGATGATATAAATCTTCAAAAAAAGATGATATTTTTTTTTAAAAAAATGGATTTTTTACCCTGAAATAAAAAAAACGCCTCTAAAAACTTAGAGGCGCCTCTTCTAAAATGAGAATCATTGCTATGCAACTTATCAAGGTATCTTCATGGTAATTTCTTTTTTCAACGCTTGAATAACTTGTGGAAAGATGATTTCCCCTGGCTTACAATCCGCAGGAAATACATTCCGGCAGGCAGGTTGTCATCAACCTGGAAAGTTATGCTTTGCTCTCCGGCCTGAACTGGCGTTGTCATTTGACTGATAGTACGCCCCTTGCTGTCGGTGAGCGACAATACAGTGGCCGTTTCGTCATTGCTGATCAAATAAACGGTCAGTTCATTTGAGAAAGGATTTGGAAACACCGCGCTTTTTGGAATGTCATAATCCACCATCAGCACAGGAGAAAAGGTAATATCACCGCTTTGCAAGATCTGCTTGAGGCGATAATACTTCTTACCTTTCTTTCCTGGCCTGGTGTCGTTAAAAATAAAAATGTATGGTTGTGTTGTTGTGCTAATTCCGTTGACAATGCCGATTACTTCGAATTCATCGTCGTTTCCGTGAACAAAGTTATCGGCTACCTGTACTTCAAAAATCCCGTCGAAAGGTTCTACCGTTGTTGTCCATTTCAGTATGACGTCTTCGCCCACTTTTTCACTTGTAAAGCTCAGTATTTCCGGGATGCTCACCTGGGTTTCGTCATTCAGGTTATAAACAGCTATTTCGTCGATTTCAAGCGCCGAAACATTATTCTGGCTGAAACGAACCTGGAAGCTGGTGCTGAATTCCTGACCATTTTCCGTGAGCAATTCGCTTATGTTGAGGCCGCTGATCTTTAGCAAGTTCTCCTGGTTTGGGTTCAGGGTGAAAATGCTGAGCCATTCGTCGCTGTCCGATCCGCGTATTTCGACCCTGTTGTACAGTTCGGTGGCTCCGATCGTTCCCGGATATGGTGTTGTTTTGTATAAAAATTTCAATCCAATTTCCTCTGTATCAACGTTGTAGTTAGTCATGTTCAGGGTGAGGACAGCGGCATTGTTCAGATCGGTATTTTGTGAAAACCAGGTGGGGTTGATCTGGAGCCTTCCATCAGAATTTGCCGATAACTTTCCGAAACCTTCTGTTTCAAAATCCCATCTCCTGGCTCCTGCAATCCCCAATTCGTTTTCAAAATAATCTTTCGGTTCCACTGCATTGAAAAACTCGAAAAACGGAAGCGTAACGGGTTGATTTGGAATTTGCTCTACAAAATGCCGCCCGATGATACTGTCGTTGAAATTGTGGACGTCGTCGCTGAGATTTACCCAGGCATCGACATCGTAAACACCACCTTCGGAAAAATCTGCTTGTTGTGAAAACACATACACCAGCGAATCCCCTGACAGCAGGGTTTCGTTGCAAACTTCTTCTACCGGTTCCCCGCCGTTGATGCTGTAAAACAAGCTGAAACCCGAAATGTCGTTCATGCCCATGTTCTTAACCATAACCGATACTTCTTCTGAATTGGCAAGCGATTTTTGCGTTTTTTCGCGTCCTTTGGTCGCTGTTGCAATGGTTTCGATCATCGGGTCGTCTTCCCAGGGGCAGGTGTCGATGTCTTCTGGAATTCCGAACTGTGCAGCCACTCTTTCGCTAAACTGGTTGTTTTGATATCTTGCCCTTACGGAAAACCAGTAGCGCTCGCCAAATTGCAACGCCTCGTCCACGACATATTTGTTTTCCGTAGTTGTTCCAATGACGGTCATGGCATCTCCGGTGTTCATCAGGATCTGGTAGCCGGTGGCATCATCCACAGCGTCCCAACTCAATTCCAGCATTCCATGACAGACCGTCGTGACGGCAAAATTCTGAGGCGAAGCTAAAACACTGAAAAACATATTGCTTTCTCCATAGACGGAATCGCCGTTTTTTGAAACCCGCACAATCACGGCATCTGCATTGATTTGTGGAACCTGCCAGCTCACGTCGCGTTTGTGCGCCTCTACAGCCGATGCGATCATTTGCCATGAGTTTCCACCATCTGTTGAGTACTCCACTTTGAAGGTATTCGTATTCGCAGGATCGGTATCCCATTGAACGGATTCCATACTTCCGGGCACAAGGCTTTCGCCGCCAAAGGGATAGGTCACCACGATTTCGTCAATGATATTTTCAAAAGTGACAAAATAGCGCTGGTTGCCATAAGGCACGTTCGATCCGCTGACGATGACCGTGTAATCGCCTGCTGTGGGCAAATCAATGGTGATCTGTTCGATGTTGTTCAGGGTGTCGATCCCTCTGGTTGCAAGGTCAGCCACATGCGCCGGATCAGTATTCAAAATCCAGGGATAATAGCTGGTGCCATCGGGAGCGATCAGCTCGATATCCAGGTCGTTGATCAATGCTTTTTCAGGATAAATGCCGGCTTCTTTATCGTGCCAGTAAAGCATCAGCTTCAATTGACGGGTATCTTCCGGTACGGAGATGTTGTACACATGATTGTCTCCGTTGTCTATATTATTTATAAAGTAGTTTTCATCTTCCAGCGTTTCAATAGCCCTTCTCGCATTGACCAGGCCGAAGCCATAAATATAGTCAGGGCCAGTATTGCCGAGATCATCCGCGGTATTGCAGGCGATTGCTTTGAGCAGGCCGCTTTCCGGGTTTTGCCCGTTGTGCATGAGTTTGTACTTTTCTGTCATCAACGCCAGTACACCGACAACCGAAGGAGCAGCCATACTCGTACCTCCCTTTGAAACATAATTAAAATTATCTCCGGTAGAGATCACGCTGCTACCAATGCCACAAATTTCAGGTTTGAGCCGCCCGTCCATTACAGGCCCGCGGCTGCTGCCGGATGCGATCAGCCGGTTTTCACCTACATTTCCTACGGTCAGGACGTTTTTTGCACTTTGGTAAAACCTCAATACAGTTTTGTAACCCTGGGGATAAGGGTCGCAGGTTCCGCCTCCGCTGTTTCCGGCAGCGTAAACATGCAGTACTTCAGGGAATTCCCGCATCTGCCAATCCAGCGTTTGTGCGGAATAATTGTATGTGCCATTTGTCGGGCAATTGAAACTGGTACCATACGAATTGTTGGTCAGCACCATGCCGTAATTGTTGTAATATTCTTCTGTGTAATAGGTAATCAAGCTGGTTTTTTGCGTGATGATATTGCACTCTGGAGCCATACCTCTGTGACGCGGGTTCAGGTTACCGTTTCCGGCAATGATGCCTGAAACGTGATCGCCGTGATTGCCGAAATTGCTGTAAGTGCCATTGGCTTCATTGAATACCCGGCTACCGAAATCAATGTGATCTCCCAGTTCTCCGCCATCGCCGACGCCGACGACCACACCGTTACCATTCAAATTGTATCCGCCCGCTACACTGCTGTTTACTACGTTGGTGCGCTGGATATTGCGGTTTTCATGGTTCAGGATATCCACTGGTTCCTGGATGACATCCACATAAGCGACGAGCGGCGATCCGGCCAGCGCTTCAATTTTTGATTGTGCGATCCGGCCAACAATGGTCGTATTGCCACGATGTTTGTTTTCAATGATTTGGATGTTGTAATTGCTGAGTACCGACTGGATCTGCGATTGCGGCGTTTTTTCAAAAAACACGATCGCAATGTCCGCTGTTCCGACTTCCTGGACTGCCCATGCGGGATAATCCTTTGTCAAAAGTTGTTCAGCCAGTTTGTCTTCAACTTTAGGTTTTACAATTTCAACCACCTGAAATTGCGCTAAAGTGGTTTGGTCGATCTGCTGCGGAACTGCCGCCAGATAAGTGTTATCTGAGCGGTATTCGAGCAGCCTGATCTGCTGTTCGGCCAATTGCTGCCACTGATCTTTTCCGGGAAGCTGTCCGAATTTGACCAAAACATAATAGTCATCTCCCGACTTGGCGTCATTGAAGTCCGATCTTCGTTCAAAAAAGTTTTTAAGATTGGGATTGCTGGTGGCTGGATTGGTCTGTGCTGAGGAATAATAGACAGACACAAATAATAATGGCAACGCCATTAGTACCTTGCATAGCTTTCTCATAATAATTAAAAAATTAAGGGCCTTGAATAAATTGTTTCAATTACGGGGGGACATGTACGAGAGGGGTGAAATTCAGGGGATATGAATTTGAGCGTGTAGTTTTAAGTTTGCGGAGAGGGTTGGTTTTTCACTTTGTTTTGCACACTCAATGCTTCGATTAGGCAAACGGTATGCCGAAATAAAATTCTGTTGCTAATAAATTTTTCTTCACCCGAAGTTTATGGGCTTCTATCGTGCTGGCTGGAAACCGTGGGACATAAAAAGGGAACGATATCGAGTGTTTACCCTCTCGTGACGGGTGGCATCGAAAATTGCTTAAAACGATTGAGGTTTATACGCACATCAGTAAAAAAGTCTTCATGGAGTTAGGATTCCAATCGAGATTATGGATATTTGAGGGTACTAATCAAATAAAAACTACATGATAACCACCTGAGTGGGGGTTATTGTGTGGTGAAATAGTTTGTATTAAATAAGTTAGCATTTAATTAAAAACCTATGAAACAAGTTCTATTTCAAGTTTTGAGAAAGAAAAATAATGGCTTTACAAAAACTCGCACAGCCGTGCGAGTTTTTGTACTTTAGACTTCTATCACAAGTGTGCGAGAATTACGAAATATTAAATGAACGACTTAAATCAATATAACAACTTTTTCAATGAGATAATCCAAACCATTAATTCTGCGAGATATGAAGCCTATAAATCGCTGAACAAACACCATATAGGATTGAACTTTGAAATTGGGAAGCTGATAGTTAAACCCCCCCCCCGTTCGGCGTAGGCTGTGCCTGCCTGCTACAGGCAGGCCTGCGTCGGAGCGTACATAAAAATCTGTTTTATGAAAAGCCAATAGATCAATCGAAATACAATTCGTCTAATAATTCCAC
>CAZKDA010000176.1:0-10158 GCA_964551455.1 uncultured Saprospiraceae bacterium | reverse complement strand
AAAGTGATCGCAACACACAAGCATCCCGAACGCGATGCAAGGGAGGGAGTGACTTTTGTTTCCTTGGAGCGCCTTTTCGCCGAAAGCGACATCGTTTCACTTCATGCACCTTTAACTCCTGAAAACCATCAGGTTGTAAACAGTCACCTGTTAAAAAAAATGAAGCCTTCGGCCTGCTTGATCAACACGGCAAGAGGCGGGCTTGTGAATGAATCAGACCTGAAAATTGCGCTTGAAAACAATTGGATTTCAGGTGCAGGATTGGATGTGTTGAGCGTTGAACCGCCGCCTGCCGACCATCCGCTTTTTGAACTTGAAAATTGCATCATCACCCCGCACATGGCCTGGGCGAATATCGATTCCCGCGCAAAGCTGCTGGAGCTTTCAGCAAAAAATATCAGGGCTTTTTTGGAAGGAAAACCGATCAACGTCGTAAATGGGCTTTAGGCATGATGATCAAATAAATTTACATTTTTGGCTTGTCTTTTTTCTGACTAACTTCGTTAAAAATACTAACCCAAACTTTGCCACTCTATTTAATCATCATCCCTTAGAAAAGCGCTCGCTCAGAACTTGATATTCCCGACAAAGACGAAAGGGAGGAAAGTAACTTTAATTACATTTTGCATTGACTACCGAAATGTAATTGTCCACTTTGTCAATTCCTGAGATATTGCCGATAGCCCTGATGATCTTTTCCATGTCATCCTGGTTTTTAGCCTGCCCGTGGAGCGTTACTTTGTTTTCGTTTAAAAGGAGTGAAAAATTTTCGATTTGGACACCGAGATTTTTCACGATCCTGCTCAGGAGCGCCAGTCTTTGTTTGTTCAGGCTATCTTTGGCCGAAGCATTTGGCGATCGCTCCTGAGCTTTTGTTGAACCGCCGTGACCTGTACTTTTAAAAAAATCAAGAAATCCCATGTTATGTTTTTTGGTTTAGAAAAAGTCAAAATTGTTTTTTTAAGTGATTGATCAAAAATTAAGTAGTCAGGGATCAGGTTTCTAAAATCTAGTTTCTGAAGTCCCGACTTTGTCGTCCCGCTTTTTCTCCAAAAAGCGGGATTCGCTGCGCTACGATCTGACATCTTACTAAGTTAGAACAGTTTTTTGAATATTTCAATAACCCGGAAAGGGGACAAAGATTTGAAATCTGCCGGATGAGCGTGTACATAAGATATACTTCAGTCACAATTTTAAACCTGAAAAAAACGCAACAAAAGCAGTGAACCTCCGTCTAAAGAAAGCCAAATACAGAGACGGTCACAATACCGTGATCCAACATTGGGAATGTCCCGGCGCGAAGAATTTTACTGGTCAACAGCCAGTTACAATTTAAATAAAATAAAATATTATCTATGATAAAAAGCGGAATTTCAGCGGGTTTAGAGGAGGGAGAATATTTTTTGAAATACGGGATTTATAAATTTAAACGCTTATATTTGCGGAGTTTTTTCAAAAACATTTTTTAACACCAATAAAAGTAAATTTTAACGATGGCGGGGAAAGGTATTATTAAGTTTTTTCTTGTAGTCCTCATGCTTTTTTGCGGTTTGCAATATTTCTACATGTATCCTACTTATAAGGTGGAGAACGAGGCAAAGGAATTTGCAAATGCAAAAGCTGCAAATGCTACCGAAGAAGTTAAAGATTCTATCTTTAAAGCAGTACACTCTCGTTACCTGGATTCCATTTCCGGAGAGACCATTTTCAGGGTACCATTGATCAAGAATTATACTTACAACGAATTAAAAGCTGCTCAACTGGCACTGGGACTTGACCTGAAAGGCGGAATGAGCGTAGTACTCCAGGTTGACCTGAAACAACTGCTCATAGTACTTTCCGACAATAGCCAGCGGCTGACCTTTAAAAATGCTCTGGAAAAAGCCAGTATTGCCCAACGTACTTCACAATCCGACTACGTTACGCTGTTTGCCGAAGCTTTTGAGGAAGAATCAAAAGGAAAAGAAAAACTGGCAGACATATTTTTAAGGGGACAACTCAGAGAGGAAATCAATTTTGAAACCTCCAACGAAAAAGTCATTGCCCTGCTTCGCCAAAAAGCAAATGAAACCGTTTCGCTGACTTATCAAATGCTCAAAGATCGCATCGATCAGTTTGGTGTTATTCAGCCCAATGTTTCATTGGATGCGGCAAGAGATTTAATCATCGTAGAATTGCCAGGAGTTACCAATGCCGAACGCGCCCGAAGAATTATTACGCAAACTGCACAACTGGAATTCTGGCATGTTTACCGGATCAATGACACCGGCGTTTACGAAGCTTTTTTGGAGGCTGATGAAAAACTGAGGAGACTGAAACGCAATGATACCACCGAGGTCGTAAAAGTGCCTCAATTCAGGATCGATACGACTTTTGTGATGGACTCGCTCGGCAATACAACCGGCGAAATCGCCAGTTTGGATTCTATTCCAATTGATGACTTTTCCGATCCTTTAACCAACAAAGGGCCTTTGCTGACAACCTTACAACTGAATGCCACCTCCGGAGGCCAGGCGATGATGCCGTTGTCGGTGATGGGAGTTGCCAAAAAGAATGAGAGACTGATCATCGATAGCCTCCTGGCCAATCCTGCGATCAAGATTTTATTCCCGCGGGACCTTGAGTTCCGATGGTCTTTGAAACCCACCACAGGTTACGGTGATGAATCGGCGGTTTTTGGTGAAGACAGTTATGAACTTTACGCCATCAAAAAAGTGCGTGGCAAAGACACAGCGCCGCTGGAAGGCGACCATGTGACCAATGCCGCCGCATCTCCAAACCAGCAGACCGGAGAGATCGAAGTGACGCTCAGAATGGACGGCACCGGCGCTAAAATCTGGGGAGAGATGACGACCAAGGCATACAACGACGGACAAAGAGAGATCGCCATCGTATTAGATAATCAAGTAGTTTCGGCTCCTGGTCTTCGCAATGGCCCCATACTCGGCGGAAATTCATCCATCACCGGAGGATTTACCATGCAGGAAGCAGAAGACCTTGCCAAGATATTGCAGATCGGAAAATTGCCGGCAAAAACCCAGATCATTCAGGAAGCGGTGGTAGGCCCTTCATTGGGAGCCGAAAACATTAATAGAAGTATAAACTCACTGCTGATCGGTTTTGCTATCGTATTGATTTTCATGATCTTTTATTACAGCACTGCCGGTATCGTTTCCATCCTGATGCTTTTCCTCAACCTGTTTTTTATCTTTGGGGCGCTGGCTTCACTTGGAACCGTGCTTACACTTCCGGGTATCGCAGGTATCGTTTTGACGATCGGTATGGCCGTCGATGCTAACGTGATCATTTATGAACGGATCAGGGAAGAACTCAGGGAAGGCAAAACCATTATGATGGCGATCCGCGATGGGTTTCAAAATTCGTATTCTGCGATCATCGATGCCAATGTTACCACCATTCTTACTGCAGCGGTTTTGGCTTATTTCGGTATGGGACCGATCAAGGGTTTTGCAGTAGTTTTAATCATCGGTGTAATTTCATCGCTTTTCACTGCGGTTTTGGTCGGACGACTGCTGATCGACTGGTGGATGTCTAAAGAAGGCCGCTCCCTTAGCTTTTGGACTGGAATTTCAAAAAATGCTTTCTCCAACCTGAATGTGGATTGGCTCGGAAAACGTAAAATAGCCTACATCTTTTCTTCCATTATTATTCTCATCGGGCTTAGTTCATTCTTCATGAGAGGATTTGAATTGGGTGTCGATTTCAAAGGCGGTTATTCTTATGTCGTTCAATTTGCTCCGGATCAAACAGTAAATCCGGATGCTTTGCGTGCGGAATTGACCAATACATTTGGAACTACGCCAGTGGTTAAAGCGGTCAGTACCGGTAATGCCTACAACATTACCACCAGTTATTTGATCAATGATACTGAGGAAGATGCTGCCGATAGAGTTTTGCAAAAATTGTTCGAAGGAGTCAATGCAACAGTTGGCGGATCATTGAAAATAGAACAATTCAAAAATTCAGAGTTTTCGGGAACCCACGTCAACCAATCCAGCAAAGTCGGCGCTACCATAGCAGGAGATATCAAAAGGAGTTCGGTCTATGCAACCATATTTGCTTTGATGTTCATCTTCCTGTACCTTTTTGCAAGGTTCAACAGGTGGCAATACAGCCTAGGCGCCGTAGCAGCGTTATTCCACGACGTACTTTTCGTTTTGAGTATATTTTCTTTGGGTCATGGAATTTTGCCATTTTCAATGGAGATCGATCAGGCATTCATCGCTGCGATCCTCACTGTGATTGGTTATTCGATCAATGATACCGTGGTGATTTTTGACCGTATCCGTGAATTTATGAACGCCTACTCCAAACGAACAAAGGAAGAAGTGATAAACATGGCCATCAATAATACCGTAAGCCGGACGATCATTACCTCGTTGACAACACTTTTTGTCGTCTTGATCCTTTTCCTCCTTGGTGGCGGAAGTATCAAAGGTTTTGCCTTTGCATTGCTGGTGGGAATCATCGTTGGTACCTATTCCTCCATCTTTATTGCAACGCCGGTAATGGCAGACCTTTCCGATGATCTGAGCCCGAAAGAAACTAAAAAGAAAACTTTTTCAAAAGCTGCCAACGTATAAAACGGCTTTTACCAAATTGATAAAAAGAGTTGCTTCAAAGTTTGAGGCAACTCTTTTTAATTTCCATTTTCTGGCACGCTTCTTGAAACCTGTATGGCAAGTTTTGGTTAAAAAATTGTAAGATTCGTTTCCTAAGTCCGTGTCCTCAAACTCGGACTTATTTTTTTGCCCATACCCATCTGTTTTTTTCAAATTTCCATTTTCTGGCACGCTTCTTGGAACCTGTTCGGTAAGTTTTGGTTAAAAAATTGTAAGATTCGTTTCTTAAGTCCGTGTCCTCAAACCCGGACTTATTTTTTTGCCCTTTCCCAAGCTCACTGTCTCACCAAAAAATCGCAACAAAGCCCCACCCTACGGCGTTAAATTTTCGTAGTTTTCAACGCCAAAGTTTCATTGTTTTCCAAATTATCCTTTTTAAAAAAAGCTTGAATGAACAAGTTCCTGTTTCCCCTGTCGATTTTGATTTTGCTTTCCGGTTGCACTTTTACACAAAGAATAAATGATGGAGCTACGGCTTTCGAAAGGAAACAATACCACGTAGCCATTGACCTGCTCGACAAAGAATTCAAAAAAACAAAAAGCAGGGTCGAGCAAGGAAAACTGGCTTTTCTGATGGGCGAATCCTACAAAAACATCAATCAAAGCAAACAATCTATCCAATGGTATCTCAAAGCTTATGAAAATGCTTACGGCCCCGATGCGCTGAAAGAATATGCCTATGCCCTCAAAAGAAACGAACAATACAAGGAAGCCGCAGAGGCCTTTAAAAATCTGGGGATTGAAATTGGCAGCCCCTACGAGTATCGCCGCGAGATCAACGCCTGCAACCAGGCAATGACGTGGGTTGAAGATGGTAAAAAATCCGGGGTCAGGATCTATCCGGCGACTTTCAACTCTTCAAACGCAGATTATTCGCCGGTCAATTTCCAGGGTGATCAACTGGTTTTTACTTCCGACAGAAGCAAAGAACCCGGCGATGAAAAATACAATTGGACGGGAAACAGCTTTTCCAATCTCTTTATCGTCAATACGAAATCCAACGAAATAGAACCTTTCGCAGAATTGATAAACACCTCCGACAACGAAGGAACTGCCAGTTTCAACAAAAAATTTACGGAGATGTATTTTACCCGCTGTTTCAACGACGACAAAAGAGCCGACAATTATTGCTCGATCATGATGAGTCGTTTTGAGAATGGAAGCTGGTCGCAGCCACAAAGGATCAACCTGTTTGAATTACAAAATATCAACTACGGCGATCCGTCGGTCTCGGAGGATGGAAACACGCTTTATTTTTCAGCCAACCATCCCGAAGGCTGGGGAGGCCACGACATTTACATTGCCAACAGAACTCCGGAAGGTTGGAGCGTCCCCCAGTTATTGCCGCGTTCTATCAATACCCCCGGAAATGAACGGTTTCCGTTTATCGACAAGGACACTTTGTACTTTTCGTCGGATCATCACATGGGCATGGGAGGCCTGGACATTTTTAAAACCTACAAGGTCAATGAAAATTCCTGGAGTCCGCCTCAAAATTTGAAAAGTCCGGTCAATTCCGGAAATGATGATTTTGGCCTGGTCATCGATTATCGCCCTTCTGCTGATCCGGATATCTTACAAAAGGGTTATTTCACTTCTATCCGTGAAAGTGGCTCCGGCAACGACGATATTTATGTTTTTGAAAAAAGAACACCTCCTCCCGCTCCGCCGGAAGATACCTTGGTTCCCACAACCCCGGTTGCCTATCGCATGATCCTGGATGTTTATGTACTGGAAAAGATATTCAAGGCAGCGGACGACCCGAACAGCCAGATTTTGGGGCGAAAACCTCTAGCCGATGCGACGCTCGATGTGGTGATCGGCAATAAAACCCAAACCTTTAAAGTGAATAACGAGGGATTGTACACCTTGGAACTGGAAAAGGCAACGGATTACAATTTTTTGGCTTCAAAAGAAAATTACCTGAAAAACAGTGAAAAGTTCTCCACCAAAGGGATCGGGCAAGACCCAAACAATCCTGAACTGAGATTTGAACTTGAGATCGTACTGGACAAAATATACCTCAATAAGGAGATCACCCTCGAAAACATCTATTATGATTTTGACAGATGGGAAATCCGAAAAGATGCACAACCCACGCTTGATGACCTCGCCGCTACCCTCATCCAAAATCCGCAAATCAGTATTGAACTGGCTTCACACACCGATTGCCGCGGCAGCGCCCGATACAATGAAGACCTGTCGCAGAAAAGAGCACAATCGGCAGTCGATTATCTTGTTTCTAAAGGTGTGGCTGCCAGTCGGCTTCGCGCAAAAGGTCATGGCGAAAATCAATTGTCCGTTGAATGCCCCTGTGCCAGATGCACCGAAGCAGAACACCAGGCCAACAGGCGAACAACTTTCAAAGTCATTGAGTAGTCAAAATTTAAAAGGCCGGAGAAAGTATGATCTCCGGCCTTTTTAATTTCACTGAAAATTCAATTCCGCACAATCTTCACCAGGTTTTTAAAATCATCATGCACAAACCGGATGAAATACACGCCTGCCGGATAAGCATACAAAGACATCTGCCCGCTCAATACACCACTGTAATTCACCAACCTGCCATGTTGAACTAGTTTTCCTGATTCGTCGATGATCTGCACTCTTAGTGATCTCAGGTCAGCCAGGCCATTGACACGGATCAGGAACACGCCGTCGGTCGGATTCGGGTAAACTTCTATGGATTTTCCATAAACTGTTTGCTTTGTTCCGGACTTAATATCCACAGTCACCTGCAATTCCTCCAAACAACCCAGATCATCGCGAACGACAACCGTATATTCGCCCGGCGGCAGGTTTGAAAAAATATTCTCAACATGAAAAGTATCTCCGCCATCGATGCTGTAACTATACGGAGCATTGCCGCTGGTGGTGTTGATATGGATGATACCGTCTTGATTTCCGGGAGTTGCATCGGTTACGGTTACTGAAAAATCCAGGATACAGGTTTTGACCTCAACTTCTAATTCGTAAATGCAACTGGTCACATCCACAACAACGACATTGTAAACCCCACCCGGTAAGTTTCCGAAAAAAGGATTGTTCTGAAAACTGACACCTCCATTAATACTATACAAAAAAGGCGCTGTGCCATTGGCAGGAATAATATTGATACCACCGTCACCGGTGCCCGACTGGCTTTCATTGAGGGTCAAAATTTCAGCATCGAGGTTGCAACCAAACGGAACGCAAAACTCATTGGATTCGGAAAATCCGAAGGCAGGATTTATCAACGAAGCGAGAATTTCGCCATTTCCATCAATGATATGGTAATCGCCTTCAACACCGAAAAATTGTATCCCGTCTCCGTAGGAATCGAAGATGGTAAAAGTATAACAACCCGTCGGTAAACACCAGAAGTGTTCGTGAAGAGTTTGTCCTGCCGCATAAGGTCCGCCGGAAAATAATAGCGTTCCTTCGTCATCGCGAAGCTCCCAGGTAGTTTCACTCGCATATAAATCGGTGAGCAATTCAAGTTTTACAGAAGCGGCGATCAAAACTGCTTCAAAATCACGGTTTTGCAGATCGTTTGAATTGTCTTCGTCAGAAAAACCATTCGGATTTTCGGTATAAACCCCAAAAGAATTTGTACCATTGAGTAGTGGTTCCAGTGTGAAATACAAAGTGTCCGTTTCGCCGGAGAGCAAACTGCCTGTCCAATTGTAAACAAAAGAAGGATCTGCATTGAGTTGCAAAACAATATCCACGGAGGTAAGCTCTTCGACACCGGCATTCTGCAAGATCACTCCGGCATCTAAGAGCCAACCGCAAACGGTGTGTTCGAAACCTGTCAGATTTAAGATCGCAGCATCGTAACGGGTCAATTTGGAAACTACCGTTCTCAGCGTATCATTATAATTATTTTCATCGATTTCCAGCGATGTGAATATTTTAAACTGGTAATCCCCGATCACCGACATATCCACCGTCGGAATAAAAGTATGATAATAAACGCTGTCGGGATCGAGCGTAACAAAAACCGTATCGACGACAGCAGGGTTGTTTTCAAAAATGTAACCTATTTCAAAATTGGATTGTGGTTCCAACCCAAAGTTTTTAATCGCCACCTGAACCTGTTCACTATCGGTAAGGAAAGCTGAATTTTGAGGTGTTAACAAGCCGGCAGGCCCCACGTCATTGGTATCTTTGCGGATATGAAAGGAAACGATCTTGGTGCCCCATTCGCTATTTGCTTTCATGTATTCTCCGGTGAACCAAAAAGTTTGGCCATCGGATTCGTCCACAGTCATCATGGCATAATCTCCCCAGCGGTAGCCCTCATGATAGCTCAATCCGGTTGCAAATTCATATTCTTCCACGGTCATTTGGCCGGGCGGATCGTTTTCTTTTCGCCCTGTGTATCGCAACGACAAATGCTTATCCGGCCCCATGACCGAATAGCCCAAACCAATATTTCCACCAGCGTCGATAGCTATACTTCCCATAAACCGGTGGTTGTTATCGGGCGAGTGAGTTCCTTCCTGGTGGATCATCCATTCGCCGCCGGAAGGTTTTCGAAGCTCATACCAACGGATACCTCCCAGGTTATTTCCATTGACGTCCACCACGAAATTGAGTACAATGGATTCATGCGTTCCAAAATTGCGATAATTGACGCGGTGCATCAACACCTGTTGCAAAGCGGAAACCAGGCTGCCGTTGGATTGTGCCAGGCAAAAGAAAATATCGCCGTTGCAAACGTCACTGTCGAAAGGCGTGGTGGGCAGCTCTATAGGCCCGTTGACCGACGAATTATTCGGATTATCCCAATCTATCGAAATTTCCCAAACTTCAAGTTTGTCTTCGCCTCCATCCCAGGCATCATCATACATCCTGACAACGTATTGCGGACTTCCAGGAGGCGGCGGGTTGAGATGACCGTCCCAATCCGCAGGAGTAGCCACCTGAAAAGCAAAAGCGCTTGAAGCTGAAAACTTGGGGATTCCGAGTAATTGCATATTCACCACGGATTCCCCGTTGAGCATAGCTTCCCTGTCGAGAATATACACGGGAATATTGGATTCGCCGCCTTCATTGGTTGTGATATAATAACCATCCGGCCATACCCCGTATTTCGGATAGTCAGGAAGACCGAACGGAGATTGAAACTGGTAAGCATGGAAGCTGCCCATCGGATCATTGGTTTCGGAAACAGCGATCAGCATGGTATTAAAATCGGATGAAAGCTCGGAAAATAGCCAGCGGTCTGCTCCCTGATCGTACAAGACGACCGGATCACCCAGCCCCGAATGAAGGAGGTCATTCCAAAGTGTATTGAAACTTGCAGGACCATAAAGCAGGTTGCCTTCTTTGTCAAAAATTTTAAATACGGAACCACCTCCATTGGTCACCTGGACATAATGCTCATGGCTCACATCGCCATTTGTATCCGGCACTCCTATTTGCACAGCTTCGTTGACATCAATGCCTTCAATATTCACAATCGGTTCAACTACCTGGAAGTTGCTGGTGAAACCCGCCAGTTGCCTCAAAGGATCCATGCCGTCCGGAA
>CAZKDA010000175.1:0-10220 GCA_964551455.1 uncultured Saprospiraceae bacterium | reverse complement strand
CTAAATGAAATCTTATTCTGCTATCTTTGTGTCTCCTATCGTGAGGAACTCCAATATGGTATTATGGTGTTTTGGTGTTACAGTATCCGGTTTTTCCGACCACATCGTTGGCAGTGGCACATGTGACGGGATTTTCGGGGTCTAATGTCTGAAGTCTAAAATCTTGCATCTAATTTCAATCATCCAACTCTTCTATTTCCCTGTCCGCCAGCGAATCCGGGAGGATGTTCAGCTTTGCAAAATTACACCACTTGCAGTTGGATTCGCCGCAGCCTTCATAAAATTCGTGCGCCATGATCTTTTCATAAGTATCCCGGATCATGTTTTGAACGGCTTCGACATCACTGGCATTGAACACGACCTTTTCCCGGTTATAGCGATCCCGGTTGTCGGCTTCGAGGTAAGCGATCTCCGCTTCCTTGACGACGTGTTGCCCCTGCTGCTGTTCGTAGAGGATTTTATAAAAAACCAGTTGGCGCCAGTAGGTTCCGCCCAGGGGGTTTGATTCCGTTGGGCGGCTAACCTTTTTATGATCTGTACTCCCGGTTTTATAATCGATGATACGAACAATATGACCATCCTCGAAATCAATCCGGTCGATCACTCCAGTCAATGGAACGCCTTGCCACTCCACATTTTTAACCTTGAACTCCGCTTGGGTTTTCGCCGGCCAGGAGCTTTTATTGAGTTCGTAAAAATTTCCCAAGTGGAATTGCCCTAGCTGTAGCCGCCGCTCAAATTCTTTGGGACTGAAATATCCACGCTGGCGATTCATTTCGGTGGAAAAATATCCGGCGAATTCCTGCTTTGAAGGCAGGATTTTACTTTTTGATTGTTTGCGGTTTTCAAAAAGCTTTTGCAGGGCGTAGTGCATGGCCAGGCCGTAAGATGCCGCTTCGCTCTGCGCTGCCGGAAGCTTCAGCACTGATTCGTAATAAAAGCTCAACGGGCATCGCAGGTATTTGTTGAGGCTTGAAACGCTCATCGTAAAATCTTTGAACAATTCATCGATCTCGTCTTTTTCATGCGCAGGGATGCGGGGCTTTTGCAGTTCGAGCAATTGCAAAGCGACGGCATCCGACAAAACCGCCTCGGTAATCTCTGCATGTTGCACATTGAGACCAGCGCCTTTGAGCACCTCATCGACATAAAGCGCTCGGTTGAGCAGCTTGCCGCCAATATCTTTCCTGCTGTACGAAATCCGGAGCTGTTCTTTTGCGCGGGTCATGGCAACATAAAACAGGCGGCGCCTGGCTTCAACGGCATCTTCTTCGCCGGAGAGCGTGAGCGTATCCGGGAAAGGAAACCGGAATTGATTGCCACTGTTTCGGGGTTCCCATTCGTCTTTGATACAGTCGATCATAAACACATATTGAAATTCCAGGCCCTTGGAGCTATGCGCGGTCACGAGGTTTACGCCGTCGTTTGCAGTGATGGTTTTCAGAATTTCGATGGGGAGCCTGTTGGCATCCATGTTGGCGAGCGTATCCAAAAGGCTTTTCAAAGTGAGGCGCGGCTTTTTATCCGTTTCTTTTTTTACAAACTCAAAAAATGAATTGACCACCTGTAACTGCCAGGACTTGTCGGGCTGTTGCAAAATAAACGAAAGCAATCCGCTGTGGTTGATTACCCTTTCCATCAGTTGCAACAAAGAATAGTTGGAAAGATCGCCGATCAGTGAATCCAGCAATTTTGAAAAAGTAAGGAACGGCTCAGGATCTTCGACGCCGACCTCGCCCAGTTTTTGCTCATCAGCGATCACATTCCGCCAACGCAATTTTTCAGCCCTTGAATGTTTTGCCATAAAAAAACTCAACTTCGCCAGCGCTCCCGGAGGGATTCCCAAAAAGTTGAAATACATCAGACGGAACAGGCGGTACTCGCCGCTGTAAGGGCTGTGGTACTCGTCGTTGAGGTATTGCAGCAGGGAGCGCAGCTTGCGGATCAAAGGCAAGTCGAGGATGTTCACCTGGCGTTTAGTGTTGTAGGGAATGCCTTTCTTTTCAAGCAATGAAACGATGTTCCTCACCTGCTTGTGCTTTGCGTAGATGATGGCTACTTCGTTGAGCGGGAATCCCGACTGGTGCAAACTTTCGAGCTGACTGACCAGATCGACTTCCTCCTGAGTCCGGTTGGGATATTCTGTGATCATCGGGAGGAGGGTTGAACCGGCGAATTTTTCATTTTTTGCCACCAGCGTTTTTTCAATATTTGGCAAAAGGTTGGTGATGCGCTTCGCATTTCCATCGATCAGCGCTTTCGATGCATCCAGGATATGCTGCGACGATCTGTAATTTTCAATCAGCATGACCAACTCCAGGCTGTTTTTATAGTGGTAATAAAAATCCATCAGGTTTTGCAACCTGGCGCCCTGGAACTCAAAAATGGATTGGTCGTCGTCGCCGACGATAAAAATGTTGGGGCTGTCCCAATATTCGATCAGCCGCTGGATGACATGGTTTTGAGAGCCGTTGGTGTCCTGGTATTCGTCCACCAGGAAATACAGGTAGCGCTCCTGGTAAGTACGCAGCAGCGCTTCGTTTTTTTCAAAACCCCTCAACACCCACAGGATCATGTCGTCGTAATCGTATCGCCGGGCTTGTTCCATCAGTTGCGTATAACGGGGGTACAAAGCGGCGGCGGCGCGAAGGCGTTCCATTCTCTTTGTGGCGTCGTCGATCAGTACTTGTTTCGGATCGCCCTTTTTATTGTTTTTTGTGTTACGTTGGTAAATGAAGGCTTTTCGCGTGGGGATATCCCGCAGGTATTCGTCAATCTTTTCATGGACAAAATCCACTGGCCAATCTTCGGATTTCATTCTTTTAAACAGATCGTGCAAATGATTTTCATAGAAATAAGGATCGTTGCGCAGACTTTTCACGGGATGATCGAAAGGAAGCTCGTCGATGAGTCGGCGGATCAGTTCCACGCGTTCGAGGTCGTCGAGCGGCTCCAGGTCGTGCCTTCCGAACAGTTCGAGGTTTTCCTGGATGATGGTATTGCAAAAAGAATGAAAAGTATAAATATTCACGCGATGCGCTTCGGGGCCGATGAATTCCTGCAGCCGCTCGCGCATGGCAAACACACCCGCATCCGTAAAAGTCAGGCAAAGGATGCTGCCGGGGTTGGTATCGGTTTCCTGCAATATCTTTCCGATGCGGGCAGCAAGGATGTGGGTCTTTCCGGTTCCCGGCCCGGCGACAACCAGCACGGGGCCTTCGATCTGGTTGACGGCTTTCTCCTGCTGCGGGTTGAGCATCTGAAGCGCTTGCTCAAAAGCTTTATTGTACTGCTGAAAAGTCTTTGCGGGATCGTTGGTGGTCATATTGAAGATGGGTTGATGCTTCTACAGGCAGGCATGAATTAAGAGTTAGGGGTTAGGGGTTATGAAGTTTGTAAATGGTAAAGCGAAGCTCCCGGCCATAGGTCGGAAACACCGGACCACGCCCAAGGCAAAGAGCAGCGGGATAAAAATTTTTGTTTTAAGGATGGTTTGCATGAGGTGGTAGAAGGCTTTTTTGGGTGTGAGAGTTAATAGGAATTTGTTTTGGTTTTGGTGGTGTCACGCCTGAGCGTGATGTCGAGGGTGAATATGCTGTGGGCTGGGTTCTCTGGTATGGGCGAATAGCCGATGTTTGCCAGCAGTTTTTTTTATTCATTTATTCCAAAATAGTTTAATTCTTTTTGGTCTTTGCGAAGACTAAAGATAAAATGATAGGTTCCGTCTTCCATTTTCTGTTTTATATAAAATTCTCTTTTTAACTGATTTTCTGTTTCATAATTTATGGTGTCGGCAGATTTATAGTCAGCCATTGGTAATTGTGTTAAATCAGTAATTAACCCCATAAAATTATTTGAAGACCTTATTTCATCTGCGATTTTCTGGAAGTCTGATTCGGAAATTTTCAAAGTAAATGAATGAGCATAATCTCTAAATCCACCACTTTCATTTTCTATTACTTCAAAATCATCTTGTAGTATAATGTTATGCCAGGAAAGCATTTTTTGCGCGTCTTTTTCGTTGAATGTCCAATCGGATATCCAGGGTTGAAACGCAATCAGTAGAATACTTGTTGTCAGCACTATCACTGAAAATGTTCCAATTTTCGGATGCCCAAAGAGCCTGAATGCCCAATAGGTGAGGAATATAATTTGGAAAGCAAGTATTGACGGCCAAATGAATATTACTAGAAAATCTAAATTTCCTATAAGAGTCCAAATTATAAGAAGTCCAAGAGTAATGCTCGCAATTTGACCGACTCTTTTTTGTCCACTTTTATATGGAAACCAAAAGCATAAACCAGTCATTCCTAGCAGAATTAAACTCGATATAATTGTGAACTGTGACATATTAAATTGCTACAAACTTTTACCTACACGAATCGCATATATTCCCCAAACACACAGCTAAAATAACAAAATATCCCAACCCCAACAACAAAAAACACAATCCCCAATCAACCCTTGGGGAGAGAAGAATGATTTCCAAAAAGTGAAGGAATTACTTCCGGGCAGACGATCAATGGTATTGCCTGAATATTCTGCTTTCGGCGACGAAGGTGCCGAAGGGGACAACGGAGGCGACGAGCGCCCAGAAAGTACGGGAATTCGGCCATTCCAGCTCGGAGGCCGCGATAAATACCCAGAAACAATAAGCGATGAAAAGCAGGCCGTGGATCATGCCGGTCACGGAGGTAGGCTCCGGCATGTCGTAGATGTATTTCAGCGGCATGCAAATACCCAGCAAAGCCAGGTAGCTCAGGCCTTCCAATATTCCCAAATAGCTGAGGATCTTTATGTTCGGTATCATGTTCAATCCGGGTTTTTATACTTTCAGACGATGCTGCAAAGTAACAACAGCACAGCCAGACTTCCCGGAATGCATTGTTTTATTTGTGTCAAAATTGAGGAGGTTGAGTTGTTGAGTTGGAAAGTTGTTGAGTTGTGAAGCTGTTCGAGGGTTGTTGAGGCGAATCATAATTCGCCGGTACTCACGGGCTATCAATCTCCGTCTCCTGTTTTCCTGTTTACCGTTTACCGTTCACACTAAACTTCAGAGTTAAAGGTTATAGGTCAGGAGTTAGGGTTAAAGTCGTCAACTGATAACTTCTAACCTTTAACCCCTTATCCGTTGGAGTAGTTTTTGCACCGCAGCACATTATTTATCGCTATATTTGCGTTGAAAGGCAAAAAAAGTTAACACAATGAAACAATTACTCTGCATCCTTATAACCGTGAGCCTCGCCAGCGGATTGAAAGCCGGAAATACTACGGCGGAACTCAACGATCACGTTTTCACCATCCACATCGGCGCCTTTGTAAAAGCCAATATTACGGATTTTAAAAGCATCCGGCAATTCGGCTACCTTTACACCAAAAAGTTCAACAGTCTCCAGCAGGTTTATATGGGAGAATACGATTCCGAAGCTGCTGCTAATAAAGTGCTTTTGCAGGTGAAGAACGCAGGCTTTATGGATGCCTTCACTACCCGCCGGAGCATCAAAGACGGCAAGACGGTGACGATCATCCAGCTAGGCGCAAAAGCTGTCGGCGAAGATATCGACTGGTCGGAATTTGCTTCCGCAGGCCCGCTGAATGTGCTGCTCTCCGGCAATTCCGTTAAGATCGTTACCGGCGCATTTGAAGATCTCGACGGAGCCAAACAACGCCTGTTGCAAGTGCGGGAAATGGGTTTCAGCGATGCCTTTATGAAAAACGTAAATGAACTTTTGCTGCATAGAGTGACTTCCTTCGAAACCGGCGGAAAGGTCAATATTCCCAGAGAATTTTCTTATGTTTCCGAACCTGTGAAAATCGTCATGGAAGATAAAGTATCCCAACCGGCTGCCGCAACGCAGGCTAAGTCCGCACCGCCGCAAGCCGAAGCCATCCCCGAATCTTATGAAGAAACTTTTGTCGCCAAATCGCCCTTGGTATCCAACGAAATCGCCGAGCCATCCATCCGTAAAAACGTCAAACGCACTTCGGTGCTCAGGCTACAGGAAGTGCTGAAAGCCGAAGGAACCTACACCGGAAGCCTCGACGGATTTTACGGCCCCGGCACCGCAAAGGGTTACAGCCAAACCATGTCAGAAAATCCGGAGATCCAGAAATATCAGGCGCTCGTCAGCCTTGCACGTTCGAAAAAAGAAAGCGGCTCATCAACGGTGATCACCGCAGGTGACATGTTGAATTGGGAGCCGGTTGTATTGTTGAAAACCATCGTCAGTGACCTGAACCCTTCTCCGGGAAAAACGGACCCAAAGACTGCCGCAGAGAAAAAATTGAAACAAGAGGAACTGCTCGCTGCTAAAAAAGCGCCGAATGCCGCCGAATACGCCTACATCGATTCCTGGAACGAATCGCTGTGGAACGGCATCAATGCCTGGGAAAAATCAGACCCCTTGCACAAACGAATGACCACTCCGCTGAAGATCGCCTATTTCCAAAGCTGGGCGCTGTTCGAAGACTTTTTTATGAACAAAGGTTTCGAAGCCAGGGATGCAAGGGCGATGTCGCTTTACGTGCTGCAAAATATCGTAGAGCCTGCCCTGAGCGGGTATAAGAAGTAAGTGGTTGTGAGGATTGTTGAGGATTGTCACGCCGTTGGCGCAACAGGGATGACGAAATAGAAAAATAAATTACAATTATACGCTATAAAAAATAGCTTTTAGCCTATAACTTTTAACCTCTTCTTATAAAAACTCCTTCAAGCGCAGGATGCATTTGAAGGAGTTTTTTTTTGAATAAAATAAGCGCTTACAGCGGAGTAAAGGGGAAAACGATCCTCACCTTTTCCCAGGCAAAGACGATGGTATTTTCGATAATTCTGAAGTGCATCACCTCTTCGTTTTCATCGACGAATTCAGGCCTTACCGTTACGCGCATCGCATCTTCCTTCATGTCGTATTTGGAAGCACCCCAATCGGCGTTTCTTTTGTTGAAAATCAAAACCCAATCGCCGGATTCCTGGGGAATGATGAAAAATCCGTATTTGCCCGCGGGCAGCATCTTTCCGTCGATCCTCACTTCGTTTTCAAACTCGATGGTAGTGTTTTCGTTGGCACCGGCTCTCCAGACTTTGTTGTAAGGCACCAGGCTTCCCCAGATTTCCCGGTCTCTGACGGATGGCGCT
Organism: uncultured Saprospiraceae bacterium; assembly: GCA_964551455.1. Lineage (GTDB taxonomy): Bacteria > Bacteroidota > Bacteroidia > Chitinophagales > Saprospiraceae > JAHDHW01. The sequence goes on along the minus strand of CAZKDA010000175.1, from coordinate 3,085 downwards.
CCGTAATCAATTGTTACTGTGGAACCTAAGATCTTATCCTGCGTTTGCATGCGGGGGCTTTGCGGCTTCTGTGCTTCGGAAGTTATGGAAAAGGCCATAAATAATGCTAAAAATAAAATAATCTTTTTCATAATAAGAATTTAAAATGTTATTGAAAGTTTTCTTTACTAAATTGCCATTCAACGGGTGTAAAATGATGGTTCTCTAAAAAGTAGTTACTTTTCTGTAAGTTTTTATGAAACTATCTTTTACCAAAATTGCGCGGGATATTTTTCAGACCAGGCTAATCGTCCATTTCAATTCTGCCCAAATATAATCATAATTCTGAAAGTTGAACGCTTTTAAGGTTTCAAGTGTCCCGGAGGCTTCAAAATTTTAACAGGTCATTATGGATCATTATGGAAAATCGTGCTTCCTCTCCGGCAGTCTGGCCATTCGGGTTGGAACGGATGCTTCTGAATTTTTCTATCGGCCTTCCAGGAAAATTGGCGTTGTGCGACCACGATGTGGTCGGTTATGATATGGTTTTCAAAGCTAACGTACTATGACCGCGATGCGGTCAAAACGGAAAGGCCAAATATCCTGACCGCATCGCGGTCAAATTACGTTAGCTTTTCAATGGAATATTTAAAATCGACCACATCGTGGTCGCACGATATTCCCTCCAGGCGATTTGAGAAGAATCATCGCGGCAAGGAACATGGAATAACCACGAGCCAAAGATTGGAGTCGCCCTTTGAAAATCAAAAATGAAATGCCAATTGCCGAAATGCCAAAAAGCGAAAAATATTATAGCTTGCAAATTTTCAATAGTTACAAAAAAAAAGAATATATTTCTGCTTTCAAAAAAAGACCGGACTTGAGACAACTCATCAGCATTTTAAAAAAGAAATTCCCCTACCTATGCTCAAAAAACTGAATAAGATCCTTGTAGCCAACAGGGGCGAGATCGCCATTCGCATCCTGCGCGCTATCGCCGAACTGAATATCCGCACGGTGGCTATTTACACCTACGAAGACCGCTATTCCCTGCACCGCTATAAAGCCGACGAAGCTTACCAGATCGGCCCCGACGACGAACCCCTCAAACCGTATCTCGACATCGAAGAGATCATCAACCTGGCTAAAAAGAAAAACGTTCATGCCATCCATCCGGGATATGGCTTCCTGTCGGAAAACGTAACCTTCGCAAGGAGATGCGAAGAAGAAGGCATCATTTTTATTGGCCCCCGCTCGGAAGTGATGGACCGCCTCGGCAACAAGATCAAAGCCAAACAGGTCGCCAAAGCCGCCCGTATCCCCATCATCGAGGAGAGCGAAAAAAAGTTGACAAATGTAAAAACTGCGATCTCGGAAGCCAACCGCATCGGCTACCCGGTGATGACCAAAGCGGCAGCCGGTGGCGGTGGTAGAGGCATGCGCGTGTGCCATAACGATGAGCAGTTGACAAAGGCTTTTCCGGAGGCCCGCAACGAGGCTTTGAAAGCATTTGGTGATGAAACTATCTTCCTCGAAAAATATATCGACTCTCCCAAACACCTCGAAATCCAGATCATGGCTGATCTGCACGGCAATATGGTGCATCTTTTCGAGAGGGACTGTTCCGTTCAGCGGCGCTTTCAAAAGGTAGTGGAGATCGCTCCCAGCGAAGGTATTTCGATGGAGGTCAGACAAAAGCTTTACGATTATGCGCTGGCTATTTGCAAACATGTCAATTACAATAACCTGGGTACCGTGGAATTTCTCATCGACAAAGAGAACAATATCTTTTTCATCGAAGTAAACCCGCGAATTCAGGTCGAGCATACGATCACCGAAGAGATCACCGGCATCGACCTCGTTCGCTCCCAGGTATTGATCGCACAGGGCGTTCCGCTGCACGACGACCAGATATTTATAAAAAGCCAGGAAGATGTAAAGTGCAATGGTTTTGCCATCCAGTGCCGGATCACGACCGAAGACCCCAGCCAGAATTTCAAACCGGATTACGGGACGGTGATCGCCTACAGAAGCGCAGCGGGTTTCGGCATCCGGCTGGACATCGGCAACTGCTACACCGGTGCTAAGATTTCGCCTTTTTTCGATCCTATGCTGGTCAAAATTTCTGCATCAGGGCGCAATCTATCCGGAGCAGCGCAGCGCCTGCATCGCGCCCTCCGCGAATTCCGCATCAGGGGCGTTAAAACCAATATCGACTTTTTGTTGAATGTCATTTCAAACAAAACTTTCAGGGAAGGAAAAGCCACGGTTAAATTTATCGACAGCCACCCCAAACTTTTCAAAATGCCGCAAAGGCTCGATCGGGGTACGAAGGCGCTCCGCTTCCTGGCCGAAGTTACCGTAAATGGCAACCCAAGCGTCAAAAGTTTTGATCGCGACAAAACATTCCAGACACCCAAAGTCCCGGAATTCGACAAATACTCACTTTACCCGAAGGGTACTAAAAACATCCTTTCCGATCTGGGTCGCGAGGGGTTTTGCCGATGGCTGAAAAAGGAAAAAGCCATCCAGTTTACCGACACGACTTTCCGCGATGCGCATCAATCGCTGTTGGCTACCCGCGTCAGGCCTTTTGATATGTTCAAGGTGGCCGAGAGCTTTGCCAAAAACTGCCCGGAAGTTTTTTCAATGGAAGTCTGGGGCGGCGCTACTTTTGACGTATCCATGCGGTTTTTATACGAAGATCCCTGGGTCAGATTGCAAAAGATCAGAAAGGCAATTCCTAATATTCTGTTGCAAATGCTCCTTCGCGGCGCCAATGCCGTGGGTTACAAAGCCTATCCCGACAACCTTATTGTAAAATTCATTGAAGAGGCCGCAAAAGCGGGCATCGATATCTTCCGCATTTTCGATTCGCTCAACTGGGTGGATGGTATGAAGGTGAGTATCAAAGCCGTTAGAGAGCGCACCGAATCTTTGGCGGAAGCCTGTATTTGCTACTCCGGAAATATCATCAACCCCGAAGAAAAAAAATATACGCTGGAATATTACCTCGACCTGGCGCGACAACTGGAAGATGAAGGAGCACACATCCTCGCGATCAAGGATATGGCGGGTTTTCTCACTCCTTACGCCGCTACCTCCC
>CAZKDA010000174.1:0-10277 GCA_964551455.1 uncultured Saprospiraceae bacterium | reverse complement strand
TCTTCGAGGGTTGGGGGCGCCACTTTCAATAAGATGTCCGATTTGAAAACCTGTTCTTTGCTGTAAGCAATATCCGCCCCTATTTCCGAATACGCATGATCGGAGTAATTGGATTTAGCGCCAGCATCGGTTTCTACCACGACGCGATGACCATGAGCCACCAAAGTTGCTACAGAAGCAGGCACCAGCGCCACGCGGTTTTCCTGCATGGAGATTTCTTTCGGGATGCCAATGAAAAACTTATCGGGTTTTTGCTGCAATTGCAGCATTTCGGTTTGTGTTTGAAAACGGCCCTCGGTAAAAATCTTAGGTATTGGAATGCGCTTCTGCTTTTCGCTCATGCTTTGTGGATAAGATGGTAGTCAGTTATATTGCCGTGTCTGCCTTACAAAAATAGGATTTTTCGACTTGAATTATTAATTAATTGAATTTTAATTTTCACTACGTTTTCAGGGAGTAAAGGTTCAATGATCTCAGGCCATTCAATCAGACAATAGCTATCGGCAAACAAATAATCCTCGATTCCGATATCGATCGCTTCTTCGATGTTTTTCAACCGGTAAAGATCGAGGTGGTGGATGAGGCGCTCCGTATTGTCATTTTTATCTTTGTAAGAATATTCGTTAATCAGCGAAAAAGTAGGGCTGTTCACTTTTTGTGCCACATCAAAGCTTTTGCAAAAATGCTGGATCAATGTGGTTTTCCCCGCTCCGATCTCCCCGTAAAACAACAATACTTTCCGATCTCCGGCATATTCCTGTAGCGCTTCAACCACCCTGTCCAGATCATCAACCGAATGAACGATCATTTCCATTTGTTTCTTTTTTCAATAAAGGTAATATTACGCTGCAAATTTGGCGAGGGTACATTTTGAAAAAACACACCCTGCATTTGTAATTCAAGTGTTGTGTTTTAAATTTTCACAATCATCTCCCCATACCTGCAATGCGCTTTTCCTGATCTTCCAACTGTTCTTTTTAATATAATTTTATAAATTTAAAATAAATTGATATTCAGCATTGTAGATTGGTTTTGACTACAATATTGCAATTGACTTAAAAGAACAAGACATCGGTAATTATTTTTCCATTTTACGAGATTTTGAAACCCAAAATTCAATAAAATCACCGGTTATTTTTGTATCTTTGCAACCATGAATTCACTAGAAGAAAAGAAAGATTTGAACCAGAAAAAAGGCGATTACAGCGCGAATAATATCCAGGCGCTCGAAGGACTTGAAGCAGTCCGCAAAAGACCATCAATGTATATTGGAAGCACCGATTCGAAAGGGCTTCATCATCTCGTCTGGGAAGTCATTGACAACTCGATCGACGAACACCTTGCCGGTTATGCTTCATCCGTAGAAACCATTATCCACCCCGACAATTCCATCAGTGTAAAAGACAACGGTCGCGGTATTCCTACCGGGATGCACGACAAGTTGAAAAAGTCAGCGCTCGAAGTAGTAATGACCGTTTTGCACGCAGGTGGAAAATTCGACAAGGATACTTACAAAGTTTCCGGTGGTCTTCACGGAGTAGGGGTATCCTGCGTCAACGCGCTTTCAACCTACCTCAAAGCTGAAATCCATCGCGACAACAAGATCTATACTCAGGAATATTCGAAAGGAAATCCGACCTCCCAGGTACTCGTCACCGGTGAATCAACCGCCACCGGCACCACCATTACTTTCAAGCCTGACCCGGAGATTTTCGATTCGCTGGAATACCGCTACGAAACGCTGGCTTCGCGCATGCGGGAATTGGCTTACCTCAATAGTGGACTGCATCTTTCGCTGACCGACGAGCGCGTAAAAGAAGAGGACGGCAGTTTTAAAAAAGAAGCGTTTTATTCGGAAGGCGGCCTTGCAGAGTTTGTTCAATTTCTCGATGAATCAAAAACCAAGCTGATCGAACAGCCTATCCATGTCACCGGAAAAGAAGACAATGTGGAAATCGAAGTGGCCATGCAATACAACACTTCCTTTTCGGAAAGTATTTATTCCTTTGTCAATAATATCAATACCCGCGAAGGCGGAACGCATGTTGCCGGATTTCGTCGCGCCGTCAACCGCGAATTCACCAAATACGCCGAAGACAACGGCCTTTTCAGCAAACTGAAATTTAAAATTTCAGGAGAAGATTTCCGCGAAGGACTTACTGCGGTAATCTCTGTGAAAGTCCCGGAGCCTCAATTCAAAGGCCAAACAAAAGGAGAACTTGGAAATTCCGAAGTTGTCGGGATCGTCTCCAGGGTTTTTGGCGAAGCCCTGAAGTATTTCCTCGAAGAAAATCCAAAACTTTCCCGAAGGATCATCGACAAAGTGATCCTTGCCGCCACTGCCCGCCATGCCGCCCGCAAAGCCCGCGAAATGGTACAGCGAAAGAATGTACTCACCGGAAGCGGTTTGCCCGGAAAGCTTTCCGATTGCTCTTCAAAAGACCCGGGAGCTTCCGAGATATTCCTCGTCGAGGGTGATTCGGCAGGCGGTACTGCCAAACAAGGACGCGACCGCGAGTTCCAGGCTATCCTTCCGCTGCGCGGAAAGATCCTGAATGTGGAAAAAGCTTTGGAACACAAGATCTATGAAAATGAAGAGATCAAAAATATGTTCACCGCCCTGGGTGTCAGCATCGAAGAAAAAGACGGCGAACGCCATCTGAATATCGAAAAATTGCGATACCACAAGATCGTCATCATGTGTGACGCCGACGTGGATGGCAGCCATATCGTGACCCTTATTCTGACATTCTTTTTCCGTTACATGAGGCCACTCATCGAAGCCGGTTACATTTATATTGCCGCTCCGCCGCTGTACCTCGTCAAAAAAGGAAAACAGTTCCGGTATTGTTGGAGCGAAAAAGAACGCACCGAAGCCGTTGAAGCTTATTCGAAAGGTGAAAACGATGGTTCTGTAAAAATCCAGCGTTACAAAGGTCTTGGTGAAATGAATGCCGATCAGTTGTGGGAAACGACCATGGACCCTTCAACGCGCATCCTCAGACAAGTAACCATCGAAGACGCCGTCGAAGTTGACCGGATATTTTCTATGCTGATGGGCGATGAAGTACCGCCAAGACGGGCCTTCATCGAGTCGAATGCAAAATATGCCAATGTCGATATTTGACGTTTTTTTTGGTTTAAAACCACAAAACATCCCGGGTTTCCATTTTGGTGAAATCCGGGATGTTTTGTGTTTAGGGGGAACGATTTTTCAATGATTCTATGAACAATTATACCGACTACCTGTGCTGCTTCCGACCTGCCCCGCTCGTCGGAACATGTCGGGGCGATGTTGTGTATAGTCATTGTTTTGTGCTCAAATTAATCTGCTAATATTGAAATGGATTAAATTTTAAATTACTTTAATTTCTTTACCGCATCAAAGTCACACTCTGCCAATGCTCATACATGGTTTCACTGATGACGTTGGCATATTTTATATAAACAACAAATACTCCGGGATTTGCAGCTTGTCCACCTTGAGTGCCGTCCCATCGCGCGGGGTCTGCTCCCTGATGTTCGAACACCACTCCTCCCCAACGGTCAAAAACTGTCAATTGCAGCACCCTGATATCCGAGCCATATACTTCGAGCATGTCATTGATGCCGTCATCATTGGGTGTAAAAATGTTAGGTACAAAAACATCTGCAAGGCAGGGCGAAACCGCCAGGTGATAGACGGTATCGAAGGTGCAACCATCGACCTGCGTTTGGAAATGATAGCTGCCGGCTTCATTCAGCATAAAAAGTTGCGAAGCAGATGCAGTTTCAATATTGTAAAATTCCTCAGAGTAGGCTCCTGATATTTCCAGCGCAAAAGGGAGATTGTCAGCGCAAATTGTCGTATCCGCAGGAAGATTAAAAACCGGCTCTGTCAATTGCAACTGTAGCAATTCCAGTGCTATGCCGACTGAATCCGAACAATACCCATCGCTGCCCGTCAGCCAGTATTCACCATCCTCAGTGATACTTAAAAACGGATCAGTACTGCCATCCGACCAGAGGTATTCGACCACCGGACGGTTGCTTTGGATGCCCAGGGCAAAGGGCAATTCCCCGCAGACCAGGCTATCTGCATCCAGCGCGATCTCAAGATCGGGCAGCACCACTAATTCACGGCTGTAAAAATCAGAACAGCCAAGCACCCAGACCTCCTGCGAAATGGTATAAGTACCGGACAAAGTAAAACAAAAGTTGAAGGTCGTATCCACGATGACCGAATCTACTCCGGGTCCGGTGATTTGGAACTCGCTGTGATTGGCCAGTTGATTTTTCAGCTCCGCAGGTGTCAGGCATTCGCCGTAACAGATGCTGTCCGGTAGTACGAAATCCGGTAACGGAGAAGGCGGGCTGTAACAAAAAGGAACGGTAGAAAGGTCAAGGGAAATAGTATCGGGCTCAACCAAAGGCAAGGGAGGCACATCTTCATAAGTCCAGTCCCAGGGTTCCAGTTGCAGGTCAAAATCAATCAACTCCAGGCAGGCCGGATATTGGGGGCAGCCTTCAACGTTCCAATTGGGATCAGTTTTTATAAATAAAGGGCCGGCACCTTCCGGGAAAGCCGGATCAGACGGAGTTCCTGAAAGAATATAAAGCGACTTATCAGCTGCAGTATAAATACGAGGACTACGCGCTGCAAAGCCTTGATACTGCTTTAAAACACCGTCTTTACTAAGTCGTCCTATGATTACTGGAAATTCTCCTCCTGTAGAATATGAAAAATCAATGTCATCGGTAGGAAGTACCTGAATACTTATTCCCGTGTGCCTAAAAAAATCAGCAGCTAATATCTTTGCCCAGATCAGGTTAAAATCCGGATCGTATTTGGCAATAAATCCACTTCTTTTGATACTGCCATCTGCCAATACTTCGTTATGTCGGCCTGCTAAAATCACATTACCCTCAGAATCATATTCATGTACATGGAACTCGTAAAGCGAATAAGGACCAGGCGATACGAAACCGTAGCTTTGGATCACCTCGCCATCAGGGGATAGTTGTAAAATAAATTGTCCATACTGTGTGCCGCCACTACTAGGGTTTCCATCTCCCAGTATTGAAATATCCTGGTTATTGGTGGTCGTGTAATTGGCACTATAGTATCTACTCCAAGAATGTGTTGTCGTTTCATAGTGGCGATTCCAAAGCACCTGCCCGGTGGTAACATCCGCTGATGCTACACCCAGCTTTTCTGCATGATGCTCATTTACCGGTTCCGTAGCAAATTGCGAATAGATTATTTGGTTGTTGTCAATAAACACTGTACCTCCTCCCGAATAAATGACAGGATAATCTGAAATCTTCCTGCACCAGATACTGTCATTTTCGTAATCCAGCACAAAAAGATAATGATCTTCCGAAGAAAAAGGGGTGAGGTTTCTACCTATTACAGCAGCAATATGGTTTTTGACATTAAGGCCATAATACGTTGTGTAACTATTACCTGCTACCCCGAAAATGCGGAAATTCTGAAAATTTCCTGCGCTGTCCAATTTGATAATTCCCGAAGGTGCGCCAAATGCATTATATCCTGCTATGTTTCCGAAAACGGTACCCAATATATATATATATCCATTTTCATCTCCGGTTAAATTTTGGTGTAAAAATATAGGATTTTCCCAATCAGCACCAGCAGAATTCAAATCTATGTAGGCAGAAAATGAACTTTGTGCTAAACCAAAATTTGGAAAAAGCAAAAGGAGGAATAAAAAGTAAATGATTTTCATGGGATATATAATTGAATGTTTAAACAAAGCTCCTGATCAGCTGACCGGGAGCTTTGTAAAGTCATTTAACCGTCGGTGGGAGTGCCGGTTTGCTGGCATTGATCTTCTCCGGCGGATAAAACAAGACATGCGAAATTTCTGCAAAAATAAGCATAGAAGAATTAATCGACTTATGTTATCAAACAGAAAGGTTGACTGGAATGAAATCGAAAGTCAAGCTCATAACTTATAAATTTTGTTGTTTTAAATTCACAGATTTTATTTATTAGCGCTAATTTAATAAACGATCAGAAAAAACAAAAGAATTGTTGTGAATTTTATTTTTTACAATGGCTGATAGGCAATATATGTAGTAGCTAACAAATAAATTTATTAAAAACTATTTTACAAATATCGCTATTTGCGAAATATAAAATATTTTCCGATGACACAGAACGTATCGGCAGCTTTTCCAACTGGTTAAATATCTAAAAAGCGGGACGATGAAATCGGGAAACCCCTAATCTTTAATCTTTAACCCATAACCCTCCTAACCCCTATCAATTAGGTAACCTTTCTTCCTTTCCAATCATATTTTTTTACAAAAAGAGAAATCAGCCCAACGACAGTGATGTAAAAAATATGCGTCACCTGCGCGGGGAAAAAAGAACGCATCAGGTCTTTGCGATTGAAAAACTTTGTCATGCTGTTGAGGAAAAAATAATCCGCCAGGGATTTTGTGGTCAACTGAACCAAAAAGGATAATACCATTAGAAACCCAAAAACCGGGATCAGGAAAAAACTTAAAATAATATTGCAGCAAAATGCAAAAACCAGCGCCAGGATCATCGTCACTTTCCAGTCTTTGTAGGCCGTGTTTTTGGTAGCCCACCGTATCCGCTGGCTGAGAAAAGATCGCAGGTCTTTTTGTGCGCGGGTGAAAACAACGGCATCGGCGCTTTTTATAAACCCAATGCCTTCCGGATACCGCTGCGCGATCTTGTGCATCAAAAACATATCGTCGCCGGAAGCCAGGTGATCGACCCCTTCAAAACCATTCACCGCTTTAAAAGCATTTTTTTCGTAAGCCAGGTTAGCGCCATTGCACATTTTCACAAGGCCGCTTTGAATGCCAGCGCCGGTCACGCCCATCATTCCGGCAAAATCAAGAGATTGAAAGCGTTCAAACTTATTTTTTTCATCATAAAAAATCACAGGAGCAGCGATGAACTTCGGACGGAAAGTTTCATAAAAAGCGGCAATTGTCGCGAGCCAGTTTTCGCCTGTAATGCAATCAGCGTCGGTGGTCACGATCAGTTCTCCCTTCGAGTGGGCTATCCCGGTTTCGATAGCTTTTTTCTTGTGGGCATGTAGTTCCTCCGGTTGGGAAAAATCCTGTAACCGCAAAAGTTTAAGCCGTTGGTCACTGAAAGTTTCAACAATCTTTGCAGTATCATCATCAGAAAAATCATCGATGACGATCACCTCGAAAAGTTGCGGGAGGTAGCGGTGCGAGAGGATTGAATCGAGGCATGCGCGAATATTCTGCGCCTCGTTTCTGGCCGGAATAATCACACTCAAAAAAACGGAAGGCTTGTAATCCGCTGGAATAGTAAACGGTTGGATACTTTTCCAACCCGCAATGACCCGCCATAAAACATAAGCATATAAAAAGCTTAAAACGCACGAAGCCGCAAAAAAAATGGTGAGAAAAATATTGTCGGTCAATGAAAAGCGGGATTGGGGTTAATGGTCATCGTCAAATAGTTTTTCATAATCATTGCCGGATTTTTTGGACTTTTCCTTTTTCTCAAGGGGCGGTAATTCCAGCTCAGGTGGCGTTTCATCCTCGATCTCTTCATATTCGGCGAATTCGGGTTCGTTTTCCCTTTCAAATTCGCGGTTCATTTTTTTGAGTTTCTTATAAAGGAGTGCTTTACCAAACAAAAAACCGGCGATCACCGGGAATCCAAACACAGTGAGCAATACTCCTCCGATGCCGAGCAGGAGGTCTTTTCTCAACAAATTGAGCAGCCACTTGCCGTAGCTGAGGATAACGGTGTAGTCAATGAAAATCGTGGCAACCAATAAGATGGGTGCCAGAAAAGCCAGTATCTTAAAGATACCCTGCGCAATGAAAAACAAAGCCACAAAGAACAATACCAACGCCAGAATACCAAATATGGAACCGAATGGATTTGTATCAAAATTTCTTCTCTCCTGCATGCTGCTTAAATCTTTATAATCGAATGAAGGTTCGCAAATTTAACTCTTAAAAATAAGGAATTGTTTCTGCTTTTTGTAACGAATGGATGAGCAGAGATTACAAGCTGATGTGCTGGAAAGGTTGATCGATAAAAATCAGGAAGCGCTTGTTTGAGCAAACTGCATTTCGTAAAGTTCCTTGTAATGGCCATCATCTTTTTTCAAAAGTTCCTCGTGGGAGCCGATTTCAGCGACCTCTCCTTTGTCGAGTACCAGTATCTTGTTGGCGTGTTTGATCGTTGACAAGCGGTGCGCGATAATGATGGAAGTACGTTTGGCGATCAGTTTTTCAATAGCATATTGGATGATCGATTCGGATTCGGTATCGATTGAAGACGTAGCTTCATCCAGGATCAAAATATCGGGGTCATAAACCAAAGCACGGATAAAAGAGATGAGTTGTCGTTGTCCCATGGAAAGCGTAGCGCCCCGTTCCATGACCTGGTAATCATACCCCCCCGGAAGTTTTTGGATGAACTGATGGGCGCCGATCAGTTTTGCAGCTTCGATCACCTTTTCCCTGCTGATCTCGTCATTTCGCAGGGTGATATTTTCGAGGATGCTGCCCGAAAACAGGAAAACATCCTGGAGCACGATTGCGATGCGGCTTCTGAGGTTTTGCAGTTCGTAATCCCTGATATCAACACCATCGATCAAAATACTTCCTTTCCGAATGTCATAAAAGCGGTTCAGGATATTTATGATCGTCGTTTTTCCGCTGCCGGTTCGCCCGACGAGCGCCAGCGTTTCACCTTCCCGGATAGTGAAACTAAGGTTTTTCAGAATGTCGTTTTTGGCGGAATAAGCAAAAGTGACGTTCTTGAATTCAATATTTCCTTTCAGCTTTTCAGCTTTGATCGTTCCGCTGTTTTCGATGGTTTTGTCGCTGTCCAGGATATTAAAAACCCGCTCGGCAGCTACCATTCCCATTTGTAATGTATTGAATTTATCCGCCATCATCCGGATTGGCCGGAAGAGCATTTCGAGGAAAATAGGAAAAGCCACCAAGGCCCCCAGCGTTACGTCTTCACTGATCACTCCTCTCGCACCATACCAGACCATCAATCCGAGCGATGCCGCTGATATTATATCCACAACAGGAAAAAATATAGCATAATAGAGAATGGAGTCCAGGTTGGCCTGTGTATATTCCCGATTGATCTGGTTGAATTTTTTCAGCTCCAGCTTTTCTGCATTGAATATCTGAACGATCCGCATTCCGGTGATCCGCTCCTGGAGAAAAGCGTTCATTTTAGCCACCTGAGTTCGAACGGTTTGGTAGGAAATTTTTACTTTTTCTTTGAAAATATAACTGGCGATCATCAGACAAGGTACTACCGTCAGGCAAACCAGGGTGAGTTCCCAGCTTGTATAAAACATGATTGCCAATACGGCAAAAAGCGTCAGGATATCGGCAATGATGGTGATCACTCCCTGAGAGAAAACCGTATTGATGGTTTCGATGTCATTGATCGTTCGGGTAGTGGAAGTACCGATCGGCGTTGTATCGAAATAAGAAAGCCGCATTCCGGTGATGTGTTTGAACACTCTGACCCTCAAATCCCTGATCACAACCTGCCCCAGCCAGTTGGTTGAATAGATGAAAACATACCGCAACAGCACTTCCAGGATCAGAACCCCACAAAGGATCAGCGCAATTTTGGTAAGTCCCGGAACGTCATACACAAAAATATAATCATCCACCATCACTTTCACGAGGTAGGGGCGCAGCGTTGCCAAGGGGGCCAGTACAACCGCCAATGCAGCAGCCAAAACAAAAATCAGCCGATAGGGTTTTGCCAGCGCCAGTATTCGGCCAAGCAGCAGGATATCTATTTTGTTTTTATCCATTTTGGAGAAACTCTAACCGTAGTAACGCCTCGATGTAGTGTTGGTTTTCAACGAGGCGCCAAAGTTAGAATATTTTTATTGAAAATAGATTGACTGCAAAATAGCCATCCAGTTTTGCCCCCGAATTCAATATCAGCGATAAGCCCGTTTTTGATAAAATGACCGAATTTATCAAAAAGACCAGCAGGAAAACCCATTCATCGTTTCCGCTCGTGGAGTATTACACCGCTCCGATCAGTGTGGAGAAGGCAGAGTAAGTGAGCCTCCACCGAAAGTTTCACAAATTTGAAAAAAAAACCAGATTTCATTTGGCTAACTTTTTTTTGCAATACATTTGCATAAATTGTACGGTGTTTGCCAGGAAAAGCCGATGTGTCGCCCGACATGAATTTTTAAAATCCCGGCAATACAAATCAAATAAACCCGCAAAACCAAAGCGGTACGAGTTATGAA
>CAZKDA010000173.1:0-10340 GCA_964551455.1 uncultured Saprospiraceae bacterium | reverse complement strand
AAACTCCGGAGTCAACCGGGATCAAGGGTGATCATTTCGTGGGTGATTATTATGTTTTGTTTGAACAAAAATTCCAGGAAGAATACCGCCAATGGCAATCTTCGGAGGCCGGTAAAGCCATATTAGCTGAACGTAAAGAAAGTGACCAGACCGAAGCAGATTTTTTCAAAGCTTTCAAAAATAAATATTTCAACGAATACAGTGACTTGGGAAAGGAAGCTAAAGCGATGCTTCTGAAGTGGGAAAACAACGACCCCGAAGTCCGAAAACTCTGGAGCATGATGAATGGCTGGGTTTACGAGGGTTTTGAAGAAACCTACAAAAACCTGGGTGTGTCTTTCGATAAGATTTATTACGAATCCGACACCTACATTCTCGGTAATAAAATCGTAGATGAAGGCCTTAAATCAGGCGTTTTTTATAAAAAAAATGACAATTCCGTCTGGATCGACCTCGAAGATGCAAAGCTGGATCACAAGTTAGTTCGACGAAGCGACGGTACCTCTGTTTACATAACACAGGACATCGGTACTGCGCAATTGAGGTATGATGAATTCCGCATGGACAAAATGATCTACGTGGTTGGCGATGAACAGAATTATCATTTCCAGGTTTTGTTTGAGATCATGAAACGGCTGGGAGCCAGCCCGTATGCCACAGGCGGGCGGGTTCCTTTCGCTGATGGATTGCACCACCTTTCCTACGGCATGGTTGAGCTGCCGGAAGGCAAGATGAAATCCCGCGAAGGAACCGTTGTCGATGCCGACGACCTCATCGCCGAAGTGATCGAAGAGGCGCGAAAAGAAACGGCGGAAAGGGGAGACATCGCTTCCTTTTCGAAAGAAGAGCAAGAACGGATCCTTTACCAGACCCGTCCCGATGTATCGGGACTGGTCGGCATGGCTGCCTTGAAATTTTTCATCATCAAGGTCAATCCGCAGAAAAGAATGATCTTCAATCCCAAAGAAAGCGTCGAATTGCAAGGGCAGACCGGGCCGTATATTCAATATTCTTACGTTCGAACGAAAGGTGTTTTGCAATCCGGTTTAAAAACCGGGACACAAGCTCTGGAGCGATCCACAGACTACCAGTCCCTTGCCCAACAGGAAAAAGACATCATCCTTCAAATCCACGAGTACCCCGAAGTGATCCGTCAGGCAGCCGAAACCTACGACCCGTCGCTGATCGCCAATTATTGTTATAAACTATCCAAGCTGTACCATAAATTTTATCACGATCTGAAAATCGTTGGTGTGGAACCCGAAGCCGAAGCTTTCCGTTTGAAACTGAGTAAAGTCACCGGAGATGTTTTGAAATCGGCTATGGAATTGCTGGGTATTGAAATGCCGGAGCGGATGTGATGGGGTGGGGTAGTACAAAGTTTGAAGTTTGAAGTTTCTAGTTGCTACCTGAATTGACACAAGAACTTATAGTCAAAAACATTTACCATATAGAAACCTGCCTGCGACGCAAGTCAGGCAGGCACTAAGCAAAAATAGACAAAAAACCTTCGTGCAACTTGTGACCTAAGTGCCTTAGTGGTTACAAGTCAGCGCAGTTAACCAATAACTTAATCAACTAATCTATCCTGAGCATGTCGAGGCATCATCTTTTGAAATTAATAATCATCTAACCCTCACTATTTTAAAATAAACATGACCAACAAAAAAAAAGCCCCCCTCAATCCCGCCCACCCGTTGCACGGGCATTCGGGCTGGCCTGCCCGACGGTCAGGCGGGTTCATAGAAGAGATCATCGAAGAAGACATTAAAAACGGTGTCAACGACGGAAAAGTACATACGCGATTCCCGCCCGAACCCAATGGCTATTTGCACATCGGGCATGTCAAGGCGATCTGCACCAATTTTGGTATTGCTGAAAAATTTGGCGGATTGACCAACCTCAGATTCGACGATACCAATCCCGCCACTGAAGAAACTGAATTCGTCGATAGCATTCGCAACGACATTAAATGGCTGGGTTTTGATTGGGGCGACAGGGAATATTATGCTTCCGATTACTTCCCTCAGCTTTACGAATTTGCCATCAAACTGATTAAAAAAGGACTGGCCTACGTCGATGATTCCACGCCCGAACAGATCGCTGAAATGAAAGGCACCCCGACCGAACCCGGTAAAGACAGCCCTTACCGCTCGCGCAGCATCGAAGAAAATCTGGAGCTTTTTGAAAAAATGAAAAACGGAGAATTTCCCGATGGTTCGCGGGTTTTGAGAGCTAAAATCGACATGAGTTCCCCAAATATGCTTATGCGCGACCCCGTCATTTATCGTATTAAAAGGGAACACCACCACCGCACCGGCGACAAATGGCTGATCTATCCTATGTACGACTTTGCCCACGGTCAGTCGGATTCTATTGAGGAGATCACTCATTCTTTATGTTCCCTTGAATTTCAGCACCACCGACCGCTTTACGACTGGTTTATCGAAAAGCTCGAAATATTCCCATCGAGGCAAATCGAGTTTGCCAGAATGAACGTCGCTTACATGATCACCAGCAAGCGAAAACTCAAAAGACTGGTGGAAGAAAAACACGTAAACGGTTGGGATGACCCGCGCATGCCTACGGTTTCAGGCATGAGAAGGAGAGGCTATCCGCCTGCTGCACTCCGCACATTTTGCGACAAAACCGGTTTAACCAAAAGAGATAATGTGATTGAGATAGAACTCCTCGAATCCTGTGTACGTGAAGAGTTGAACAATACTGCAACCCGTGTTATGTGTGTTTTAGATCCTTTGAAAGTGGTGATCACCAATTATCCTAAAGACGCAACCGAATTTATCGAACTGGAAAACAACCCCGGTGATCCGGATGCAGGGATGAGGGAAGTTCCGTTTTCAGGGCAGCTATATATTGAAAAAGAGGACTTTATGGAAGATCCTCCGAAAAAATTCTTCAGGCTGGCTCCCGGAAACTATGTAAGGCTCAAAGGGGCATACATCATTCGTTGCGATCATTTTTTAAAAAATGAAAAGGGAGAAGTCGTCGAATTGCATTGCACTTATTTTCCGGATAGCAAAAGCGGGTCGGATACTTCCGGCATCAGTGCAAAAGGCGTTTTGCATTGGGTTTCCGTAGCACATGCCCTCGAAGCGGAAGTAAGACTTTACGAACGACTTTTTACGGTTGCCGAGCCAGCCCGCCCGTTCCCGGTCGGGCCAGTCCGAATGCTCGGAGCGGGCGGGCCAGCCCGACCGGGAACGGGCGGGCCTTCGGCTGACGACGACAAAGATTTTACAGAATTTTTAAACCCCGATTCGGTCAACGTCATAGAGCGGGCTTATGTAGAGCCAAGTTTGCAAAATGCGAAACCGGGTGAAGCTTTTCAGTTTATCCGAAAAGGATATTTCTGTGTTGACCCGGATTCGGAGCGGTTGGATGATACAGTAAGGTTAGTATTTAACCAAACTGTCTCGCTCAAAGATTCATGGGCAAAGGTACAGGCTAAAAATTGATTTGGTAATGTGGTGATTTGGTAATTTGGTAATCCCGACCTGCGGTACGGGACAAGTTGTGGTGATCCCGACCAAGCTTTTTGGAAGACAACCTTCCAGAAAAACGGGGTACGGGATCCCGCTGAACAAGCGGGATGGTGATGCGGCCACTAGCAACTTGTAACTAGCAACTTTCAACTTTCCAAATTAACAAATCCTAATTGCTATATTTGCCATTGATTTATGCAAAAAGGAAAAATCATACTGGAAAGCGAAAGATTTGCACTCACCATTGAGCGGCTTTGCCATGAATTGATTGAAAACTATGGCGATTTCAGCGATGTATGCCTGATCGGCGTACAACCGCGGGGGGTGCTGTTTGCCAAGCGGCTTTACCAGCGACTCAAGGCCATTCTTAAAATCCCTTCATTGCTTTACGGCGAACTGGACATCACCTTTTACCGCGATGATTTCAGGATACGCGATAAGCCGATTTTAGCAAACACAACCAATATAGATTTCCTGGTGGATGGCAAAAGCGTGATCCTCGTTGACGATGTTTTATACACCGGCAGAACCATTCAGGCAGCTATGACGGCGCTCCAGCATTATGGCAGACCGAAGCAGGTAGAACTCGTGGCGCTGGTTGACCGGCGTTTCAACCGCCATTTGCCGATTCAATCCGATTATATAGGTCTGACTGTGGATGCCGTTGACGAAGCCTATGTGAAAGTGGAATGGAAAGAAATTGACGGCAACGATAAAATTTTACTTTATTCTAGCAAAGAAGACAGAATTTGATTTTTATAAATCCTGAAATTTTTTAATGTCAGATAATGGCTGATACACATTTAAGTACAAGGCATGTTCTGGGAATTAAGTACCTCAATGTCAATGATATTAACCTGATTTTTGAAACAGCCGACAACTTTAAGGAAGTCATCAACCGCCCCATTAAAAAAGTCCCTTCACTCCGCGATGTCACCGTAGCCAATTTGTTTTTTGAAAACTCTACCCGGACACGAATTTCCTTCGAACTGGCAGAAAAAAGACTATCCGCTGACATTGTTAATTTTTCCGCTTCATCTTCTTCATTAAAAAAAGGAGAGACTTTGCTGGATACTGTCAACAATATCCTTTCCATGAAAGTGGATATGGTGGTCATGCGGCATCCAGCGCCGGGCGCTCCCGCTTTTTTGTCCAATCACATTGAGGCCAATATCATCAACGCCGGTGACGGAACCCACGAACATCCGACCCAAGCCTTGCTGGATGCTTATTCAATCCGCGAAAAGATCGGTGACCTGAAAGGAAAGAAAATAGCCATCTTTGGAGATATTCTGCATTCCCGCGTTGCGCTGAGCAATATTTTCTGTTTGCAAAAGCTCGGCGCCTTGGTAAAAGTCTGCGGCCCGCCAACCCTCATACCAAAGAATATTGACAAGCTGGGCGTCGGAGTGGAGTTTGATGTCAGAAAAACCCTTGAGTGGTGCGATGTGGCGAATGTGTTGAGAATTCAGTTGGAACGGCAGGATATAAAATACTTCCCGTCTTTGAGAGAATATGCACAGTATTTTGGGATTAACAAAGCACTGTTGAACAGCCTCAAAAACGAAGTCATCATCATGCACCCCGGACCGATCAATCGCGGAGTGGAAATAACCAGCGATGTGGCGGATTCCGATCAGTCGATCATTTTACAACAGGTTGAAAACGGCGTTGCGATCAGGATGGCAATACTTTACTTGCTGGCAGCGAAAAGATAAGCCGTGGCCTGTTGGTTCTAGTGCCGGATAATTTCCAATTGTACCAATTCGTTTTCAAATTTGAACCGGAGTGCATATTTGTCGGAGGATAAACTAATCCGGGTCAAAAAAAAATCTTTATATTGTGATAAAAACAATTAAGATGAGGAAAATAACCCTGACAATCATTTCCATTTGCTTTCCCGTATTCATGTTCACTGCCCTGAATGCACAAAATTGTGAAGGTCAGATCGCTGAAAATAAACACGTCGGCGGTACTCAAATCCTGAAATCAAAAGTCCAAACCCTCGTTGTTCGCGGCAATTATACCTATAGTATTGAATTGGGTCATAATGAAAAGGGGATATTGGCCAGGTTTTATTCCAAGGGCGGAGTAGAATTCAACCAGGATGACGAAATCATATTTTTTGACCAAAATAATATCCGGCAGGAGTACCGCTTTATAGAAATGGGCGAATTGAACAGACAGGGCGGTGGCGCTCCTGTTCATCAAAACGTTCTTCAATTGAACCTGGCGGCCATCGATTGGTTTGCATCCTCCCAAATTCACACCATTTATATCAAAAACAATATCAGCAATGAAATCCGAAAATTCACTGTAAACACCGGAAGGCAGGAAGAATTTTATTTGCTCGCTAATTGTTTTCGAAATGCACTTGATATCGCGAAAGTAAAGGACGTCGATCTGACTGCTCTGGATAGAGCCAATGCAGTGGATGAAACGGGGAGGCCCATAAGCGCCACCCAGCAAGGCGCTCGTAAAGTGACAGACATCAACCTTTTGAACGATGAAGAATTAAAGTCGCTAAGGATCGAGTTGGAAAAAACCAAAACACAACTGAGGGAGGAGATCAAAGCAGAACGTGCCAAAGCCGATGAGATCAAAGCTAACATCAGAGAGGAGGTTACTTTTGCAAAAGATGCGGCTGCACAGAAAAAAAACGAATACGCACAGGAAGTTTTGGAAGCCAGGCAAAATTCGAGCGCCGAGATCGAAAGAATTAAAAAAGAAATTGCCGAATCCGTAGCTGCTGCAAGGTCGTTGGCCAACACAGAAATCGAAAGGATCAACCTGGAGGTTTTTGATACCAAACAAAAAGCCGAAGAAGAAATCCAAAAAACAAAACTGCAATCGGCACAAGAGGTAGCCAACGCCAGGGAAAAAGCTACTGCCGAGATAAAAGCGATCAAAGAAAAACTGGAACTGGCAAAATTGGAATATTCCGACGAAATCGCTTCCGCTCGTGAAACTTCCAACCAGGAATTGAAAAAAATCCGGGAAGAAACAGCCCGGATGATCGCTGATGCCCGTAATGCCGCCAAAGCGGAAAGTGAAAAAACAACCGAAGATGTGGTTCAAACCAAAAAAACCGCTGCCCAGCAAATTCTGCAAATCAAGGAAGAAGAAGCAGAAAAAATAGCACAGGTCAGAGAAAATGCAGTACTCGAAAGAGAGAAGATCGCTTACGATGTGGCAGAAACAAGGCGGAAAGCAGCGGAGGAAAAATCCACGATCAGCCAAAACAACTCTTCTGAAATCGCGCTGATCCGCGAAAATGCTGCTAAAGAAAAAGAATCCCTGGCTTTGGAAGTGATGGCCGCAAAACAAAAAGCCTCCGAAGAGTTATCTAATATCCAAATGCTCGTTGCACAGGAAAAGGAAAAAGCCAACCTTGAAATCCAATCCACACAAGGAAAATCCGCAGCCGAAATCGCCAAAGCACGAGAAATGGCAGGTTCTGAAAAGGAAGCCCTGGCAAAAGAAGTAATGCTTGCTCGCGAACGCTCCAGCCAGACCATTGCA
Source organism: uncultured Saprospiraceae bacterium (assembly GCA_964551455.1). Taxonomy (GTDB): domain Bacteria; phylum Bacteroidota; class Bacteroidia; order Chitinophagales; family Saprospiraceae; genus JAHDHW01. Next base: position 3,315 of record CAZKDA010000173.1, on the reverse strand, counting down.
GAAATCAACGCCGAGGAAGCCACCAAAGTAGCCGATGCCAGAAACCGCGCTAAAGAAGAAAAAGAGAAAATTGCCAACGAGGTTATTTTAGCAAAAGAAAAAGCAGATAAAGAGATCAAACGCATCCAGGAAGAGGTCAATTTCGCAATTGCCAAAGCCCGCGATACCGAACAAACAGCAAAAAACCAATCCGCCGAAGAAGTGGCCAAAGCCAAAGAAAAGGCTCAGGCTGAAATATTGAAAGCGCAGCAGGAAGCCGCCGAACGCGTTCAGAATGCCAATAAAACTGCAGATTCTGCAAAATCAGAATATGCCAGCAGCGTGGCCGGTGCAAAAGAAACGGCTGACAAAAAGATCAAGGAAATCCAGGAAGAAGTTGCACGAAAAATCGCGGAAGCCAAAGAATTGGAAAAGACCGAAAAAAATCAAACAGGCGAAGAAGTGATGGTTGCCAAAGAAAAAGCAGCTTCCGAGATTGCACGGATCAGAGAAGAATCAGCCAGGGAGATCGCAAAAGTCAAAGAAGCAGAGGCTTTGGCTAAGCAAAGCGCTTCAAACGAAATAGCAGAAGCAAAACGGGTTGCTGCCGAAAAAATCGCACTGGTGAATAACGAAAGCACCGAATCCATCCGCTTGAAAAAAGAAGAAGCCGCAGTCCAAAAACAGGAAATTGCCAACGAAGTCGCTCAGGCCAGAAACCAGGCCGCAGCCGAGATCGCTGCCACACAGGCACAGGCTGCCGAAGCCATCAAAGAGGCCAGGGAATCTGCTTCCAAAGCCAGAGAACAAGCCGCTCTCGACATCCTGAAAGCCAGAGAACAAGCCGCTCTTGAAATCGCTAAAAACCAGGAACTGGCAGCGCAGGAAGTCGCAGCGACCAAACAGCAGGCTGCCGAAGCTGTTGCTGCTGCAAAAAACTCAGCGGAAGAAAGGATCGCCCAGTTGAAAAAGTCGGTTGCCGAAGAAGAAAAACAATCAAAAGATGCCATTGCCGCTGCGAAACTCACAGCCTCAGAAGAGATCGCCGCTGCCCAAAAAGACGCCAGAGAGAAAAAAGCGCAGTATCTGAAAGAAACAGAAACCGCCCGCAATAGCGCAAACGATGAAATAAGCCTGGCTAAAAAAGAAGCATCCGACGAGATATACGAAGCTAAAAGACAGGCCAAGGAGCAGATCAATAAAGTGAAAAGCGATACGGCGCAGGAAATTGCCGAAGAGCGAAAAAAGATCGAGGTCGAGGAAGCCAAACTCGCCAGTGTTCAAAATGATATTTTAGACAATCAAAAAGACCTGGCTACCGAACGCGAAAAACTCGCCAGCCAACAAAAGGCGCTTGAAGAACTCAACCAAAAAATTATCGACGCCGAAAAACAACTCAAAGAATTACAAAAAGCCATTGCAAAAGAAAAAAATACAACCGGCGACAATTAACACATCGGCTTCCCTTTTTCCAATTTACCAGTAGAAATGCTATCTTTCCGGCATCTCCCGACCAACGAAAAAACAGCGGAGGTTTCCGGAGTTTCAATCATTGGCGTTAAAATATTATTAATTGCTCCGGTTTTGTTTTTTATTCAATCCTAAAGGATTGACTTTTGCAATTGAGAACAATTATTTGATTTTTAAAATTTTGAATTCAGGCATGAACAAAAGCATTTTCTTCACCCTCACCTTCTTCGCGGCATTCCTGCCCGCACTTTTTGCAAATGGTGGTTACGAGATCAAAGTCAAGATCGCCGGATTTGATCAAAATGAAATTTATCTCGGTTATTATTACGGCGAAAAGCAGTATATAAAAGATACGGTTCAAATTGGTTCGGATGGCCTCTTCACATTCAAGGGCGACGAACCACTCGAAGGGGGAATTTACCTCATCGTTTTGCCACCCGACAACCAATTTATCCAAATTCTAATTAACCCCGGTGGACAGCATTTTTCAGTGGAAACTTCTGCTGCCAGACTCATAGAAGACATTAAATTCTCCGGCTCGCAGGAAAATAAATGGTTTTACGAATACACCTCCTTTTTAAGTGGTAAAAGACCGGAAGCAGAAAAGATCAAAAATGATATCGATGCCGCCGGTGACGATCACGAAACCATTAAAAACCTCGAAGCGAAGCTGGATCAACTTAATAAAACCGTAAAAGATTACCAGGAGAACTTCATAAAAAACCACCCCGGATCCCTTACCGCCGCCATTATAAAAGCTTCATTTGAAACGGAGATCCCCGAATTTGAGGGTGATGAAAAGGAAGTGGAACTCAAACGGTTTATGTACTACCGAAAGCACTATTTCGACAATATTGACCTTGCCGACCCACGGATGCTTCGCTCGCCTTTGCTCTTTAATAAAGTTGAATCTTTTGTGGACAAACTAACGGTTCAACACCCGGATTCTGTTTCAGGCACTATCGACCACATCCTAAAAATGATGGAGCCGAGCAGGGAAACCTATAAATTCTACCTCATCCATTTTCTGAACAAATATGCCAAATCCAAATTTGTGGGTATGGACGCCGTTTACGTGCATCTTGGCGACAAGTATTATTGCTCTGGAAAAGCATGGTGGGTGGAAAAGGATCAACTCGATAAAATCTGTGATAACGTTGAAAAACTCAAACCCATCCTGATCGGAAAAGTCGCTCCAAACATCCAGGTTCAGCGAAAAGACGGATCGTCGCTAACTTTGCACAGTGTCAAAGCGGATTTCACCGTCCTGTTTTTCTGGGATCCGGAATGCGGCCATTGTAAAAAGCAGATTCCCGACATCATCAGTTTTTACGATAAATTTTCCTCCAGGGGAGTAGAGATTTTCGGGGTTTGTACAAAAACCGGCAACGATACCAAAAGCTGCTGGGACACTATCGATGAACGAGGCATGGGCAAATGGATCAATACCATCGATCCCTATTTGCGCTCCAGGTATAAGACCTTGTATGACATTCGCACCACACCGAAGATTTTTGTTTTGGACAAAGACAAAAAGATCATTTCAAAAAATATCGGCGGGGAGCAACTCGAAGAAGTCATTGAAAATGCCATCATCATGATGGAAAAGGAGCAATTGAACAAGTAGGCTTTTGTCCATAACAAAAAAAAGGCTGATCCCGGATTGTGGGTTAGCCTTTTTTTTATGTTGTAAATGATTTCATGTTTACCTGGATTTGAGAAACTTGTGGGTTGTGGTTGAAAAAAGCAAAGTTTTTTAAATCTTGTATCCGGGCAAGAGGTTTAAGAAACTTCTCCCTCACACAATCTGTCCTGCAAGTTTCTCAAACCAAATAAAATCTCACCAACGGATTTGCATCGACTATT
>CAZKDA010000172.1:0-10345 GCA_964551455.1 uncultured Saprospiraceae bacterium | reverse complement strand
TATTTTTCAAAAAAACCAAAAGGACGGGGGTGGATGCCCAGAAAACGCGTCCAGTGTTCCGTAATAATAAAAGGGAATCCGAATTTCTTTTTTAAATAAAGTGCAAAAATGCCGGCAGGAAAAAATACATTGAGGTGTACGAGATCGATATTGGTAAATTCCTGAAGGATGGCCGCAAAACCCAGACGATGCGCTTTTAAATATCTTTTTAACTTGTGAAAAGGCAGCGACCTGCTTGTCTTTTTATAAAAAACGATAACCTCAAAAACATTTTTTTCCCACTTTTTTTCGATCTCAAAACCTTTGACATCGGGGCTTGAGGTTACGTACAAACTGGCCACATTGCAAAGCAATGCCACTGCCTGCGCATGGCGCTGAATGAAATTGCCGTTTTGAGGTTCCAGCTTGTTGGGATACCAGGAAGCCAAAAAAAGGACGTTCAGTTTTTTCTCTTGCTCAGGCATCCGGCAAATCTAGCAATCCTGTATCAAATAAAAAATCAATACCCATAGATTCAAGGCAGATGGTCTGAAAGCAATAAATTCCTCACCTTTTCCAAAATCCGGGAAGCAAGATCAACGTTGAAAAAACCTGTGAACATATTCGGGAAAATTATGATTTTTGGAAATATTCCGTAAATTGAATTTTTTAATCGATCGAGCCTTACAATTCCATTTTGACCAAAATCCAATAAAATGTTAAGTGCATATTTTAAACCAACCAAAGTATTTGCAATCGTTCTGAGCGCCTTTTTATTCGTGCCTTCCTGCTCCGTGAATCCCGTGACCGGAAAAAAAGAAGTGGTGCTGATGTCGGAAGCGCAGGAGATTTCAATGGGCAAATCCTATGATCCGCAGATTGTAGCAATGTTTGGCCGTTATGATGATGAAAAACTGCAACAGTTCATTACTGAAAAAGGCAAAGAAATGGCTGCGATCTCGCACCGCCCCCACCTCAATTATGAATTCAAGATACTGGACACGCCGGTGCTCAACGCTTTTGCGGTTCCCGGCGGTTATGTTTATTTCACAAGGGGTATCCTGGCGCATTTCAACAACGAAGCGGAATTTGCAGGCGTTCTGGGGCACGAGATCGGGCACATCACGGCGCGGCACTCCGTCAAACAAATGAGCACACAAACGCTGGCGCAATTGGGTCTGGTTGTGGGTGTGATCGCTTCCGATGAATTCGCGAAATACGCCGGTCTGGCACAGGAGTCTTTGGGATTGTTGTTTTTAAAATTCGGCCGCGACGATGAAAGCCAGTCTGATCAGCTCGGCGTGGAATATTCTACCAAAATAGGTTACGACGCCCACCAAATGGCCAATTTTTTCAATACCCTGCACAGAGTTTCCGTCGAAAGCGGCGCGGGACAGATCCCGACTTTTCTATCGACACACCCCGATCCGATCGACCGCGAAGTAAAAGTGAATCAGGAGGCTACAAAATGGCAGGCCGGAACACCATCCTCCGAGTTCAAGGTCAACAGAAACGAATACCTGCGAAGGATCGATGGACTGGTATATGGCGATGACCCGCGGCAGGGTTATGTGGCTGACAATAAATTCTTCCATCCGGAGCTTAAATTTGAATTTCCGGTTCCCGCAGGCTGGAAAACCCAGAATTCTCCGGCACAATTCCAGATGGCTCCCGAAAACGGCAAAGCCGTGATGGTGCTGCAGCTGGCGGAAGGCCAGAACATTGAAGAAGCGGCCACTAAATTTTTGTCGGACAACCAGTTGAAGGTGGTGGAAAGACAGAGCCGGAAGCTGAATGGCCTCAACGTGGTATCGACCATCGCCGACCAGCCGGCAGGCGTCGATGCCAACGGAAACCAGACTGAAGCCTTACGCGCTCAAACCTATTTCATCCTTTACAACAACCTGATCTACCAGATCATGGGACTGACCCGTCTCGTCGATTACAATATTTACAAAGGGTATTTTGACAATACCATGAATAATTTCAAAATACTCACCGATCCCAACCGTCTGAATGTCAAGCCGGAACGAATCGTGATCAAAACATTGAACCAAACGACTACGCTCAGAAATGCCCTCATAGGTTTCCAAATGCCCACCGACCGCCTGGAGGAACTCGCTGTGCTCAATAGTATGAACCTGAATGATACCGTTCAGGCAGGGACGTTGATAAAGGTTGTTGGGAAATGATCTTAGAGGGGGGGAAATGGGCTGTAATAATAATTTTTACATTTCACCGATATTAGGGCTGCAAAGCTAAAAGATGTTGCTCAAAACAAAAGCGTCGATGCGAATACTTCGACGCTTTTGTTTTTCTATCCCGGCTATTCGCAAAACAGACTTTTGCGGATACTGCGTCGCAGGCATAGCCTACGCCGAACTAGGAAGCGCGGATTGAAAAGATTGAACATTGTTTTTGACAATAAGTTTTTATACACGACTTTGAAAGGATCGCTCCAGCGAGAGTATCCAAGTATCATTTGTTGAGCAAGTAAAACAACAAATGTAAATTTGTACAAATGTTCAAAATGTGCTATTTCTGCTGTATGAGCAGATTAAGTATAGAAATAACACCAGAGCAGCATCAGAAAATTAAAGCACTTGCTGCATTGCAAGGAAAATCAATCAAAGAATTTATCCTTAGCAAACTCGTTCCTACAAATGTTGAAGGCGAAGAAGTTGCATGGTCAGAACTTGAAGAATTCCTCTCGTCTCGTATCAAACAAGCAAAAGATTCTCCTGCGTCTTCAAAAACCAACCCTCACGCCGAGTGTTCCGTCACCGCGTTGGCTTTGAACATCTTCCAGAACATCACCAGGAATTTGGGATCGAAGCTGCCCTCCATTTCCGTAGCAAAATCACGGACAAACGGGAGGATTTCATTGGCTTCTTCGGGAGAAACCTGGATGCCCTGCTGCGCTAAAAACCAGCGGACTGCGGCTGAGCCGGAATGTTTTCCCAACACAAATTCGTGGTCGCGGCCTACGAGTGTGGGATCGAAAGCCTGGAAACTCTCCCGCGACTTGAGCATGCCGTCAACGTGGATCCCGGATTCGTGGCTGAAGCAGCCCCTTCCGACCACGGGTTCGTTGTTGGCTATGGGGAATTTGGTATGTTTGGCCACCAACTGCGACAGCGGATACAGCGCTTTTAAATTGATGCCGGTGTCGAATCCGTACATCAGCTCCAGCGCAACAGCAGCCTGGTGTATCGCCGTGATCCCGTTTCGTTCTCCGAGGCCATTGACGGTCACCTGCACTTGCTCGGCGCCAGCCACCACACCTGCCAGCATATTGGCCAATGACAATCCATAGTCGTTGTGCATGTGCATTTGCAGCGGGATGTTGGAAACCTGCTTGATCTGTTTGACGATCTCAGCGGTTTTTTCGGGATTGAGTATCCCGACCGTGTCAGAAAGTCGCAACCTCGTGGCTCCGGCGCTTTCAAGGGTTTTTGCGTACTCCTGCAAAAAAGTAATGTCCGAGCGGCTCATGTCGATGGCGCTGACGGAGATCACTTCCATGCCTTCTTTGATACAGAATTCACAAAGGCTTGCCGCGGTATCGATCACCCAGCTTTTATCTTTTCTCAATTGCCCCTGGAGGTGCGTATCGGAAGTCGGAATCCCGATATGAACGCCGCGGAACCCGGCTTTGGCAGAATGTTCCAGGTCTTTTATCATGCCGCGGTTCCAGCCGATCAGCATAGGCTGTTTATAATCTCGGAGCAGGTTCAGCAGATCGCGCAATTCCGACGCACCCATCACGGGTATGCCTACTTCCGCATAGGGCACATTGGCTTCTTTCAAGCCTTCGAGGATTTCGCGTTTTATCTTTTCGGTGAATACAACACGTGCCATTTGTTCGCCCTCTCTGAGGGTGGTGTCCTCCACGAGGATTTTTCTTTTGTTTTCCATGAGGAAATGGGTTTTTGTTGTTTAAAATTTATTTTATTAAGCCGGGTATTTAGGTTTATTAAGAATTCAACTTAGTGTTCTTTGTGGCTTCTTTGCGTCCTTTGCGGTTTTTATTTTTTTGAACCTGTCTGCAACAGGCAGGCACAAAAGTGGGGTAGTTTTTTTCCTGCTTTTGTTCCCTTTTGTTTCTTTTGTGGCCTGCCTGTTGCAGACAGGTTCTTTGTGTTCTATTGTGGTTATAATTTTTTATAAACCACTATCCCTAAAAATCATAAACCGCACAACCCACCTGTATCCCTGAACCCACAGCAATCAGCAAAGCTTTTGTCCCTTTCTCAGCCAAACCCTGCTCCTGTGCAAACCGAATAGTGTATGGCAGGGATGAAGTGAACAGGTCTTTATCGTCTTTTACAATATTGACCACCTTTTCCACCGGCAATCCGGAACGACTGATGAAATTGTCCACAAAACCCGAGGATATTTGCGGAGGGATTACCAGATCGAAATCACTCAGTTTCATTCCTTCCTGTTCCATAAATTGCTGAATCGTTTCTTCCACACATTTCAGATAGAAGGCTTCCATATTTGGGTTTTTGATAAAGTCCAGATATGCCTTTCCGTTGTTCCAGGTCGCATGGGTACTGAAAGTTTCGAGGTAAGCGGGAAAATGTTGGAACATAAAATTCCCAAACCCTTTTTGCTTGTCCGATGCGTCTTTGTGGAGCAACATAGCCGAGCCGGTTTCGCGGATATCCAGCAGATTTTTAAGGCCTGACTGGCGGTTGTTCTCGATCTCGGAAGTTGCGATCAAAGCAGTCTGGAATTTCCCGGCGCTGATCATCTGGATAGCCGTGAAGCAAGCCTCCAAAAATCCCAAAGCTCCGTTGAGCAGGTCAAATGTAAAGGATTTATTCAAGCTTTCCGGGTCAGGATGCAAATTTATCCCAAGGTCGCCGGCCATCAAGGCAGCCACCGCGGGTTCGCTCAGGAACTTATCGCGGTAAACGCCGGTGTTGATCACAAGGCCGATCTCGTTTTTGTTGTATGAAGACCTATTGATACAATCTGCCGCCGCCTGTTTGACAAATTCAATCGAACTGAGCAGAGTTGGATCGCTTTCGGGCAATAATCCAATGCTGTCGATGGAGATTTTTTCCTCACCGGAAGATTTCCAAACGGTACTGCGTGGTGACGAAGTCCTGGTGATATTTGATTTTCTTACCGAAGTACCGTTTTCCAGATATCGTTTCGGCAGGTCATCGAAAGTGTATAACCCCGTTCCGAGCGTATGCCCTGAACCACTAATCCCGAAGACCATTTTCTGGCCGGGTTTTATTTTGTTTAACCTGATTTGGTCAGCGATAGCGAGCCAATGGCTGGTAGTAGCGGTGTTACCGCGATGAGCGATATTGTCGATCATCTGTTCTTGTGTAACCAGCTCTTTTTTGTATTGGCTGTTGATCTCTCTGCGCGAATCGTTGATCGTTGTCGTCGAGGTCTGGTGCATGAGGAAATGATCGAGCCTGCCGGTCAGCCAATTGGTTTTTTCCAGCATGTTCAAAGCCAGCTTCGCCCCTGGCTGAATGGCTGAAGCCGCAGCCTTCACGGAATCGACGTACATGATTGCGCCGCCGTTGTCTTTATCAGACATGTGTGCAATACAATTTCTGCACAACTGGGTTTCCGTAAACATGTGCAGAAACTGCAACCCGATCGAAGGATCAGGAGATTTCTCCAGGATAACGGCAGCGCCCGAATCGCCTACGGTGAGGCATGCCATCCGGGGATCCATGAAGGTATCTTCGATCTCCTCCATCGCAGTTTTGGTGATATGCGTGATGTATTCGCCGCTCACCACCATGCCGCATTTTATGCTGCCATTTTGGATAAAAGCATCGACGATGTTGACCCCCGTCCACATCGTAGCGCAGGCATTGGAAAGATCGAAAACCAGGGCATTGTTCATCCCGAAATGTTTCCTGATCTTAAAAGCTGTGCTGGGTTCGAAAGATACCTGAGTCGGAGCATCGTAACGCGAAATATTGCAACAGATCAGCAATTCGATCTCATCGGGGTTGTATTTGGATTTCGACAAAGCATCTTCGGCAGCTTTGAGCGCCAGGTCGATGGCAAACTCTTCATCGCCGGCCATGCGCCGGGTTTCGATGCCGGTCATTTTTTCCAAAGGAAAGCGAACCGGATTTTTGCAATTGTCGAGGATTTCCTGAGTAGGCACTGCCTTGGGCGGTAAATAAACGCCAATGCTTTCCACCAGAACGCTGGCTTTGTCCGTTCCCATCGAAGGCCGTAACCCTTTTTCAGGAACAGCTTCCACAGCAGGTTCCGGCGTAGCATCAACCGGCTCTTTATATTCAAAATCCGCTTCGGCAGCCTTGGCCAGTTCTGCAATGGTGGGCAACTCGAACAACATCCCCGCATTGATGCGGAAACCGATCTCATTGGCTTTGTTGACCACCTGGATGCTCTGTACCGAGGCGCCGCCTAATTCGAAGAAATTGTCGTGTACTCCGATTTTCGGGATGCCAAGCACCTTAGACCAGATAACGGCCATGTGCTTTTCTGCTTCGCTTTGCGGCGCTACGAAGTCTGTTTTCATATCGGGACGGATACCCGGATCGGGCAATGCATCGAGGTTGACCTTTCCGCTGGGATGCAATGGGAATTTATCCATAGCCACAAAAGCCGAAGGGATCATGTAACTTGGCAGTTTTCCGGCAAGGAAATCCCTAAGCTGTTTGGTTTCGGGCATCTGGCAATCCGCAGCGATCAGATAAGCAACGAGGCGCTTATTGCCGGCGTTGTCTTCTCTGGCGATCACCAGGGCATCTTTGATGCTGTTGTGTTTTATGATGGCAGCTTCGATCTCTCCCGGCTCGATCCGAAAGCCGTTCACCTTGATCTGCTTATCTATCCTTCCTAAAAATGCGATATTGCCGTCCGGCAAATATTTCGCAACATCACCGGAACGATAAAGTCGTGCGCCCTGTCGGTTGCTGAACGGATCAGGGATGAAATGTTTTGCCGTTTGTTCCGGCCTGTTGTGATAACCTCGGGCAACTGCCGGTCCGCCGATATGGATCTCTCCCGGAACGCCAGGAGGAACGATATTCCGGTGTTTGTCCAACAAATAAAAAGTATAGTTGGGCAACGGTTTTCCCAGCGGAATACTTCCCTTCGGAATACCTTCAACGTTGTACATCACACAATTCACAGTAGTTTCCGTTGGGCCGTACATGTTTATAATTCGCTCTGCATTGAGCTTTTCTTTGATCTTGTGGAGCAATTTTAAAGGGAAAACTTCAGCGCCCAGGAAGATGTATTTTACGGTCATTTGCCTGAGGTCGCGCGGCGTTTCCAGCATAGGCATTAAAAAAGACGCCACCGTATAAATTACATTGATCTGGTTTTCGATCATAAAATCCCAATACAACTCCGGTTCGTTCTGATCTTCTTTTGGGATCAGGAAAAGCGGCGATCCGTTTACCAACGGCATAAACATCTGGCCAATGCTCGCGTCGAAAGCATAAGAAGCCAGCAAAGTGAACCGGTGTTCAGGAGTAAATTTTACATCCTGTTTAAAATTGACCAGCTTGTTGGCGACGCCCTTGTGTTCGATCAATACCCCTTTGGGTTTGCCGGTGGAGCCGGAAGTGTAAATGATATAAGCCAGGTTGGTGGATTTGACGTCGCTGGCTGGCCGGGAGGTACTTTCCTTGTCCAGCTTTTCAGCATCCTTGTCCAAGAAAAGGAGATCGATGCCCTGGACATCCAGGTTGCCGGCGGCTTCTTCCTGCGTCAGGATAATGGCCAGCCCGGCATCTTCGGCGATGAATTTCAATCGCTCCGATGGATAGGCAGGGTCTAAAGGAACATAAGCGCCACCAGCTTTTAAAATACCTAAAATGCCGATGATCATTTCCGGCGAACGGTTTACACAAATTCCAACCTTCACCTCTGGACCCACGCCAGCTTTTTGCAAAAAATGGGCAACCTGGTTGGCTCGTTGATCCAGCTCGCGATAAGTGTATTGATCCTTTTGTCCCTTTGCTTTATTCGAAGGCATGGAAACCGCAATGTTATCAGGTGTTTTGTCCACTCTATCTTCAAAGAGCTGATGCATGCACTTGTCCTCCGGATAAGGCATGGCGGTTTGATTCAGGTCGTGGATCAGCCATTGTTTTTCCGGTTCGGAGAGCAATTCCAGCGCAGATATTTGATGCTGCGGATTTGCAACGATGTTTTTCAATAAATTGACGAAATGATCGGCCAGGCGCTTTATGGTTTCCGCTTCAAAGAGATCGGTATTGTATTTCAAAGCGCCGGAGATTTCACCCTTGCTTTCAGTCAACGCGAGCGTCAGGTCGAATTGTCCTTGCTGTTGTTCGAGCGAGTAGGCTTCGAGCTTCAGGTCACCCCATTGGTGGACACCTTCGGCGCCAGAATCTGACATTAAGGCCTGAACAGATTCGTCACCTTGGGATTTGAGAAAACTGAAAAATACCTGGAACACCGGCGAGCGGCTCTTATCTCTTGGAATATTCAGTTTTTCCACCAAATACGGAAACGGAAATTCCTGCTGAGCCATCGCTTCGAGAATAGCATCGCGGTTTTGTTTCAAAAAAGTGAGGAAATCCGGATTGCTATCAAAATCCGCGATCAATGGAACGGGATTCACAAAATAACCGACTATCGGCATGAATTCATTTCGGTTGCGACCCGAAGTAGGGGTTCCGATCACGATCCTGTCCTGCGTGCTGTAACGATGCAAAAAAGCCTGGAATGCTGAAGCCAGCAAGACAAATAGCGTAACGCCTTCGCGTTTTGCCAGGTTTCTGAGTTCTTCGGTTAGCGCATTGGGGATCGAGAGTTTTTCGGCAGCGCCGTTGTAGGTTTGCGTAGCGGGTCTGGCTTTGTCAAAAGGCAGATCTATCGGTTCGGGATTTCCACCGAGTTGCTTTTTCCAATATACTAATGCTGCCTTACCTTTTTCACCTTCCAGGTAAGCGCGTTGGTGTTTTACAAAATCGATATAGGTATTTTTCAGTGGGGGGAGATTGGCTTTTTGATTTGCAATCTCAGCGCTGTACAATTTTTTTAGATCTTCCAGGAGTACCCAGGTTGAAACCCCGTCGTTGGCGATGTGGTGGATGTTGAACATAAACACCATATCGTTTTCGCCTTTTTTGAAAAGGTGCATCCTGCAAACCGGTCCTTTTTCCAGATCAAAAGGTTTGGAATACACTTGTTTAATATGGTTGTCGAAATCGCTATCATTCAGGTTTGAAAGGTCATCGAAGCTGAAATCCAGGTCAGAAAATCCATGAACTTTTTGCTTCAGTTCACTACCCTTGAGGCTGTAAGTGGTTCTGAGCACAGGATGCCGGTTGATCAGCCGCTGACATGCTTTTTTCCAGGCTTCGACATCGAGTGGCGAAAGCACCCGTGCAGCAATGGCAACATTGTAGGCCGCATTATCGGGGGCATTCTGGTTTAAAAACCAGAGGGAGCGTTGACCGTAAGAAAGATCGTAAACGGTATCCTCAGCTTTATTTGCCTTAGCTGCCAGAAGTTGCTTCAGCAGCAGTTTTTTATCTGTGGTAGTGTGCATTTCCATAATATTTCCAACTTTTCAAAATGGCAACTCAAACGAGCAGCGCTATTTTAATCGGAAAGTTTGTTTAATAATTTTTCAATTTCATCCTCTGAAAGATCGTCGATATCGGTCAGCAACTCCCTGGCCTGCTCTGCGGTCAGGTTGTCGAAATCAAGCGCCTGAGATGCGATGGGAGTTTCTTCATAAATCTGAAATATCCCCGAAGCGCCGTTGCTGTCGATCCGCACAATATGCGCCGCGATCTTTGTAGCCAGGGCATCAATGGTATAATCACCAAGCAATTCGGTCAGCTCGATATCGATGTGAAAATCCGTTTCCAGTTTCCCCTTGATCTGCACGGCATGGATGGAATCAATGCCCCAGTTTATGACGGGCTTTTGGGTATTAATCTTATCAGAGGGAAAGCGGATGATCCGTGCTATCAATTCAACCAGGTAATTTTTTAAAGTCGCTTTCAGTGTTGCTTCATCCATGGTTTTTAATTCCAGAATGGATGGTGCGGTAAGCGATCCCAGGTCGGGTTGTTCCGTATCCTCGCTTGTCATTTTCCATTCAGCTACCTGGTGCAGTGTGCCTTCCAGGAAATCTTTTTTGGCCGCGTTTCTCTGGATTTTTCCGCTGGTCGTTCGCGGCAATCTTCCGGGAGACAGCAGTGTGATAGCATGGATAGCAACTTCATGTTCCTCAGCTACAGTAGCCCTTATCGATTCAAAAATGGCTTCCGGTTCCAGCGTTTTTAAAGCGGTGCGTTCGACCTCCTGCACAATTACCAAACGCTCGGCTCCTTCTATATCCACAGAGAATGCAGCGCCA
>CAZKDA010000171.1:0-10375 GCA_964551455.1 uncultured Saprospiraceae bacterium | reverse complement strand
ACCATCAAATGCCTCCGGATAATTTAAATGAATTATTTTTGAACATCATTAATAAACAATAATTTTTTCAACCTGATTATACCTGTTGGTTCAAATGGATACCCGCCCGAATGTACCTAACGGTAGTTCGATACTGGCGGAGAATATCAGACCCGCCCGCCTGATGGCAGTCGGGCGGGTTTCGGCTCTGAGGGTTGGGGGTTCGAGTCCTCCCGCGGTCACAATTCAAACTGAAAGCCCGTACCTGAATTTGAATTTTCAGGTACGGGTTTTTGAATTTTTTAGAGATATTATCTGCCGTAAGTTTTTTCAAAAAATCATTTATCTATTGCACGAACTACAAGCGAGAGATGGGGATGGTGGGGGAGACACTCGGTTAACCGAGCGCCGGGAATTGTAGGGGAAGATGTGGGATAAATGAAAACATAACAATCCCCGACACGCTGTGGCGTGATAATCCCCAACAATCCCCGTCACGCCTTGGCGTGACTATCCCCTTATTCCCGGATTCGATTCAACGTATATCCCCGCACAAAAAAACTCCAGCAAAAGCGAAGAAGAAATTGTCTTGAAACTTCTTCTACGTCCTCGCCGGAGTTTGGGTCAGCCGGAATTCAGTCGTCCTGGCTGAGTGGATTTTTAAAAAGCTGATGATTACATCATGCCATCGTACATTCCCGGATTAGCCATTGCCGCCGGATTTCCGTTCTCTTTTGGCTCGGGAATATCGCTGACCGCGCATTCCGTCATCAGCACCATACCAGCGATGGATGCAGCATTTTCGAGGGCTACTCGTGTAACTTTCGCCGGATCGATCACGCCTGCTTTTTTGAGGTCTTCGTACTTGTCAGTTCTGGCGTTGTAGCCGAAAGAGCCTGTTTTATCCAGCACTTTTTGAAGCACTACGCTGCCTTCCACGCCAGCATTTTCAGCAATGGTGCGGAGCGGTGCTTCGAGCGCTTTGATGACGATGCCTACGCCGGTAAACTGGTCTTCGTTTTCGGATTTTACATTTCGCAACGAATTGATCGCGCGGATGTATGCAACGCCTCCCCCGGCAACGATACCTTCTTCGATAGCGGCGCGGGTAGCATGCAGCGCATCATCAACACGGTCTTTCTTTTCTTTCATTTCCACTTCGGTAGCCGCTCCTACGTGAAGTACAGCAACTCCTCCTGCCAGCTTGGCGAGGCGCTCCTGTAATTTTTCGCGGTCGTAATCGGAAGTAGTGGTTTCGATCTGCGCTTTGATCTGCTTGATGCGGTTTTTGACCTCGGTCTTATTGCCTTTGCCGCCGACGATGGTGGTGTTGTCTTTGTCAACTTTTACTTTTTCGCAACGGCCCAGATCAGACAGCTTGGCGTTTTCGAGCTTGTGACCTAACTCCTCGCTGATGACAGTGGCTCCTGTGAGGATCGCAATGTCTTCCAGCATCGCTTTTCGGCGGTCGCCAAAGCCCGGAGCTTTTACGGCAACGATCTTGATCGTTCCGCGCAGGCGGTTGACTACCAAAGTACCCAAAGCTGTTCCTTCGATGTCTTCAGCGATAATCAACAAAGGTTTGCCTTCATTGGCAGCTGCTTCGAGGATCGGCACGATGTCTTTGACATTAGAGATTTTTTTGTCGTGGATCAGGATCAATGGATCATCGTATTCTGTGATCATTTGCTCCGTGTTGGTGACAAAATACGGAGAGAGATATCCGCGGTCGAATTGCATTCCGCTCACTTCATCCACATAAGTTTCAGTTCCTTTTGCTTCTTCAACAGTGATCACGCCATCGGTGGTGACACGCTTCATGGCGTCGGCGATCAGTTGGCCGATCTCTTCGTCACTGTTTGCGGAGATGGTAGCCACCTGGCGGATTTTGTCAAAATTGCCGCTTACAGATTCAGATTGTTTTTTGATGTTTTCGACCACGATCTTCACGGCTTTGTCGATGCCGCGTTTGAGGTCGATGGGATTGGCTCCGGAGGCCAGATTTTTGAGACCGGCGTGGATCATAGCCTGTGCGAGAACAGTTGCGGTAGTAGTACCATCGCCTGCTGCATCGGCAGTTTTGCTGGCTACTTCTTTGGCCATCTGAGCGCCCATGTTTTCAAGCGCATCCGCCAATTCAATTTCTTTGGCAACGGTTACACCATCCTTGGTGACTTTCGGCGCTCCGAAGCTTTTTTGCAAAACTACGTTGCGGCCTTTAGGACCAAGGGTTACTTTTACGGCATTGGCCAGTTTGTCAATTCCGGCTTTGAGGCGCTCCTGGGCGCGACCTTTCAGGGTGATTTCTTTTGCTGACATATCTATTTTGTTTTTGTGTTTTTTAAATGTAATAATGGTTAAAAAAATACTTTGCTATTAGTCAAAAATAAAGCAACCAAATCAATATGGACTATAACTGAAAATCAATATATACGGTCTATTGTCTGGTATCTTTTTTCGTGCCTTGCACGACAGGTTCTGACATCTCAATTAGTCTAAAACTACGAGGATATCGTCCTCTCGCATAACCAGCAGTTCTTCTCCGTTGAGTTCGAATTCCTGGCCGGCGTATTTTCCAAACAAAACGCGGTCGCCTTTTTTGACGAGCATGGTATGATCTTTCTTTCCGGGACCTACGGCAATGACTTCGCCCTGTTGGGGTTTTTCCTTAGCAGTGTCGGGGATGATAATACCTCCTTTGGTTACTTCTTCAACAGGAAGTCTTCGGATTACAACGCGGTCGCCAATTGGTTTCAAAGCAACTTTTTTACGTTCTAAGGTTTTTGTACTCATATTGTTAAAATTTTATTTAATTAATAAAAAAAAGTAGTCCGGACTGGCATGCAGCCGGAGTGATGGAAAATATGTGAGATTAATAGAAAGAATATGCGGTTTGGAAAGTTCTGGTTCAGGTACATCGTAAATTCCTCGATTTCAAATTTTACAAAATAAAAACCGGATTTCGCATGATATAAAATTGTTGGTCAAAGCCGGGATTCAATTTCGTTCTACGCTTCCATCATCAATTCAAAGACCAATTGGAAAAAACGTAAACTTTGGCAGATAGTGGGAAGGGATTTTGTCATTTTGACCAATAATGTCAGAGCTGGCCTGACAGATCAAATGACAAATTTACAGTTCAAAAGGTTCAGTAGGAATCAGGTTCCAAAATTCTCATGGATAGGCGGGAAGATCATTTATTAAAGGGGGCGTTTCAAACAAAGAAGCTCCATAAAAAAAGCCTTCATCGTCAAATGGAAAACTCCATATTTTCTCTGGCAAAAGTGCAATCGCGGAATCTGTCCTGGCATTTTTTCTCCATCTTTTTCAGGAACTCATCATCGTGGTTGGGATCGTGGTGCGTGATGACCAGTTGTTTAGCGCCGGCCATTTCCGCCACTTCGATGGCTTGATCGAAACTGCTGTGCCCCCAACCCTCGTGAAGCGCAAGTTCTTCATTGGTATATTGTGCTTCGTGGATGAGCAGGTCGGCATTTTGTGCGAGTTTGACGACGTTCTGATCGATGCCGCCGGAATGTTCGAGGTCAGTACAGATCACCAATACTTTACCCCCGCGCTCAATCCGGTAGCCATACGATCCTCCGGGATGGTTTTGTTTTATCGCTGAGATTTTTGAGATGTTGAAATAACTGGTTGCCTTATCGGGCAACAAAAAGTTGAATTTCGCGCCCATACTTTCCAACCTTACCGGAAAATAAAGGTCGTGCATTTGGATCGCAAAAACTTCTTTCAGGTCGGTGATCGTACGGTCCTTGCCCATGGCGACAAGGGAAATTTCCGACTCGGGATCGTAGGCCGGGCTGAAAAAAGGAAAACCCTGGATATGATCCCAATGAAAATGAGAGAATACGATAAAAAAATGTTTGGGGTAGGGCGGTTCTTCTTTGTTAATATCGATGCCGAGCTTTCTGATCCCGGTGCCTGCATCGAAGATACCTAGCACATCGGGGTTGTTGGTTTTGACCTGGATGCAGGTGGTATTTCCGCCAAATTCCTGAAATTCTTTATCGCAGATGGGGATGGAACCACGTGTGCCGTAAAATTTCACTTTCATTGAGGGCGATTTTTTGTCATTGAAAATAAAAATAACCACTAAGACACGGAGGTCACTGAGTAAAACGAAGGGTTTGATGTTTAAAAAAAACTAATTTTCATACAAATGGCTTTGTGTTCCTTGTGCCTGCCTGACATGCGTCGCAGGCAGGCCCTCCGTGCCTCGTAGTAAAATAATAAAAATTCGGGGCACATTAGACAAAAAAAAACACCAAACCGGGTTATTAAAAAAACCACATTCCTTACAAAATGGCGATGATCAACCCTAGTGAAAAATGCCACTGAATGACAGTGGTACCTGCCGAAACGCCATAGCTACAATCGCTGCCTTTGCACCAGATCGCGTAGTCGTCGAAATACATGGGTACCAAAAACCGGGTTTGTGCCCGCAAGCCAAAGCTATCAGAGAAGAAATATTTCAAACCACCGGTAAGTCCGAAAGATAACCGCCAAACCGTGCCGCCGATATCCGAACCAAAGATCGTGGTACCCGCTGAAACCAAACCAAATGGCCGCCATTTGCCTTCAGGATTGGCCTCCTTGCCCACACCAAGCTGGATGTAATTGGTGTTCAGGTCGAATTCATCGGTAAACTGGCCGTTTGCGTAAGGAATAAAGGTGGCTTTGGCGGCATTCAAAAACCAAAAAACCTCAAAAAAAGTATTGTCGTTTACAAAGTAATCCAGGCTTAATCCATAGTTGAAATTGTTGCCCAGATCTACCTCGCCATAATAGGTTTTTACATTGCCGCCAATGAAATAACCCGCCCCGGAGGATATTTCAACCTGCTGCGCTTGTGTTTGTAATGATGCGAACAGCATGGCAACAAATACCGCGAAGCGTCGCAATATGACCGGAAGGAAAAATTTGTTTAAAAACATTGAAAACTTTGTTCGGTGATGAGGAATACTGCTTTGACCCCAGTTCAAACAAAGATAATCGAAGTTGGAAATGTTTGGGTACAGGTTTTAGGTTTTTTGTCCGAGAGCGGTCGAAGTGGTTGACTTTTCTGAGTTTGCAAAAAAATACAACCTGGAATTCTGTGATTTTTATCACCTTTTTAATAAAAATAGCCATGTAGCTTTGTGGATCAAAAAAACAAAAATCATGGAATTAAAAGAATTGATAAATCTCCCAAATGCTACCATCGTCGATGTCCGCGAAGTTTGGGAGTTCAACATGGGACACATTGAAGGTGCGGTCAACATCCCGCTATCTGAAGTGTACAGCCGGGTCGATGACCTGCGTGAAATGCCACGACCGATCATTGTAGTCTGTGCATCGGGCAACCGGAGCGGTCAGGCTACCTTGCTGCTTCGCGAACTGGGTTTGCAGGAAGTTTACAATGGAGGAGGCTGGCAGGAAGCCGGCAACCTGAAAGTTCATAATTTTATTTAGTACCACATTTCTTATTTTCAACCTAATAATATTCCCGATGAGAAAGAAAGCCCTCCTTCCGGTTTTATTAATTATTTCCATCCTGCTATCTTGCCGCGAAAGCCCGAAACCTGGTGCCGGAGAAAAACAGGAAGCCATGACGGCAGAAGAAAAAGAAGTCTATTTGAAAAAAGGCAGAGAAATCGCATTGGTCACCTTTGCGACCCTGAGCACCGAACTGGGGAATGCCCTCAAAGAAGGCGGGGTTTCAAAAGCCGTTGAGGTTTGCAACATCGCGGCCATGCCGCTGGTGGACAGCCTTTCCAAAGCACACTACGCCGATATTCGCCGCACCAGCCTGAAGGTCAGAAACCCAAAGAATGCGGCTTCGGAAACAGAAAAGGAAATGCTGATGCGATTCGAAGCGGCACAAAAAGCCGGAAATGCTCCGCAACCCGAAGTAGTTGAGGTCGATGGAATGGTGGCATTTTATGCCCCGATAGTTGCCCAGCCGCTATGCCTGTCCTGTCATGGGAAACCTGGCGAAACCGTGAATTCGGATGATTATTCATACATAAAAAGTCTTTATCCTGATGACCAGGCAATTGGTTATTCAGCGAATGATCTGAGAGGAATGTGGGCGATCAAGTTTGAAAAATGAAAAATGAAAAATGAAAAGTGGTCAGTGGTCAGTGATTAGTGATTAAAAACCAGAAACTTTAAACTAGCAACGAGCAACTTGTAACGAGCACCATCGGAGATTATGTCAACTTTAGCGCATCGGATTTATATTTTCACATTGGTAAGTATTGTTGTGCTGACTGCCATATTTCTTGCCTGGAAGGGGTTTTCATATTACACTACCAGCATTGAGGAGCGGTTTTATCACCCTGATCATAAAAATTTTAAACCCAGTGGAATGTATGGGCATGGTCTGGGGATCGTAGGAACTTTGCTGATTGTCACTGGCGTCAGTTCATACATCGCCAGAAAGCGGTATGGGTTTTTAGCGAAATTCGGCAGATTGAAATACTGGCTGGAGTTTCACATTTTTCTGTGTACGCTGGGGCCGGTAATGATCCTGTTTCACACTACGTTCAAATTCGGAGGGATCGTATCGGTGAGCTTTTGGAGCATGGTGGCCGTGGTAGCCAGCGGTGTCATCGGCAGGTTTATTTATATACAGATACCCAGGACGATAGAAGGCCGCGAATTGAGCCTCAACGAAGTCAAACAAATGCGAAGCAATGTCGGCGAAATATTAAAATCCTCTTATCAGTTGGATGCAACGACTTATGATTCGATCCTCGATTCGCTCAAAACCCAGCCACAGCAGGCTAACGGGAATTTCTTCTCAAGAACGGTGAAAAAGTATTTCGATGACCGAAACACCGTGGTTGCAGTAAAAAGGAAGCTCCGGGAAAATAATTTGTCGCGCAATGATATCAGACGCGTTTCAAAACTTCTGAAAAATGAAATCTCACTGAATAACCGCATCGAACGCCTGCAAACCATGCAAAAGCTTTTCAAATACTGGCACGTGGCGCATCTGCCTTTTGCGATCATTATGCTGGTGATCACGGTCATTCACGTAGTCATTACGCTGGCTTTTGGATATAAATGGATATTTTGAAAGGTGCTAATTTGTTGATTTGCTAATTTGCTAATTTGCTAATTTGCTGATCCTGCCTGACTGCGTTTGGCAGGCAGGTTGCTGATTTGCTAATATGATAACTCCTAGATGCTAATAACTCAATCAACTTAATAACTCAATCAACTCAATAACCCAATAACCCCTCAACCCAATAACCCCTCAACCCAATGTTTCTGGAACGATTCATTATTTATGCGATCATTTTTCTGCTCTGCGCAGTCATCGTTTTCATTTATTTGAGAAAGTTGAAAAAAGCTTCTCAGGAAGTAGAAGCCAAGATCGTAAAAGCAAAAGAAGAGGGGGTGCACGAGCCGGTTTCGCTGCATCCCGTGATCGATCTGAACACGTGTATCAAGAGCGGGGCTTGTGTGGCTGCCTGTCCTGAAAAGGATATACTGGGCATTGTCAACGGCGCGGGGACACTCGT
The DNA here is from genome assembly GCA_964551455.1 of uncultured Saprospiraceae bacterium. GTDB lineage: Bacteria > Bacteroidota > Bacteroidia > Chitinophagales > Saprospiraceae > JAHDHW01. Next base: position 2,864 of record CAZKDA010000171.1, on the reverse strand, counting down.
CAACGCATCCAATTGTGTGGGGCATGGCGCATGCTTTCACGCCTGTCCGGTGGAGGCGATCTCCCTTGTGATCGGAACAGAAAAGAGAGGTGTCGATCTTCCGCACGTCAACCAAGAGTATGAAACCAATGTTCCCGGAATTTATATCGCCGGTGAACTGGGTGGCATGGGACTGATCAAAAACAGCGTTGAGCAAGGCAAATCGGCAGTGGAGAATATTGTCAAATCCGGATTTACAAAAGATCCATCAATCTATGATCTCATCATCATTGGCGCCGGACCCGCAGGCGTTTCAGCTTCTTTGACCGCCAAAAAACACAACCTCAATTTTCTTACGCTGGAGCAGGATACGCTGGGAGGCACGGTGTTTACCTTCCCTCGTTCCAAGATTGTGATGACTTCTCCAATGGATTTACCCCTTTATGGTAAGGTGAAACTTTACGATACCAGCAAAGCCGAACTGCTCAATATCTGGAATGATGCTTTGTCCAAAAATGGAATAACGATCCGGGAAAAGACAAAAGTCGAAGAGATCATTCCGGACAACGGCAATTTCAAAGTCGTTACCCAGAATGGCGAAACCTTGCAAACCAAATTTGTGCTGCTGGCTATCGGAAGGCGCGGAACGCCGAGAAAACTCAACGTTCCCGGAGAAGTTGCAGAAAACGTCGCTTACAAACTGCTGGAACCAGAAAATGTCCAAAACAAAAAAGTGATCGTAGTGGGCGGCGGCGATTCTGCCATCGAAGCTGCGCTGGCGCTGACAGACCAAAACAAGGTGGTCATTTCTTACCGCAGCGAAAGCTTCAGCAGGTTAAAACCCAAAAACAGGGAGAAGCTGAATGCCGCAGTCGAAGCGGGGCTTCTGGAGGTGAAATACAAAACCAATGTGTCAGGTATCGAAAGCGACAAAGTCAGGCTCCTTGATGAAGAAGGAAAAGAACTTGTTTTGGAAAATGACTTGATTTACATCTTCGCCGGTGGAGAATTGCCTACAAAATTTTTGGAAAAAGCAGGTGTAAAAATCACCAAACGCTTTGGCTATACCATGAAAAAATACCGCTGAAAATCCCGCTATTCCTGTCTTTTTCAACCCAAACCCAACCATTTGTTCTGGTTTGGTTATAAAATTTTCCGGTTCGGTAAAATACTTTTTTGTGAATTGAATAAAAAATGTATGTTTACCAGTACTGATTCGAACCTTTTCACGACCTGACACCTGCCCAGTGAAAAAAAAAAATCATGAAATTAACATGTTTGGAAATATGGAATGAAATCCAACTTTCTGCATATAATTATTCTGAGTATCAGCATTATGCATGACTCCCTGGCACAATTATCCCCCGGCGATCTGGCTGCTGCCCACACTCACTTGGAAGGTTTGTCCAATTGCACACAATGCCATGTGCTGGGGCAAAAAGTTTCCAACGATAAATGCCTGGCCTGCCATACTGAGATCAAAACCAGGATCGACCAGCAAAGCGGCTATCACGCATCCTCCGAAGTCCGCGGTAAAGATTGTGCTACCTGCCACAGCGATCACCACGGCAGAAAATTCGACATGGTTCGTTTTGATGAAGACTATTTTAATCATGACCTCGCCGGCTATCCCCTATCGGGCGCCCATCGTAAAATAGATTGCCGCCAATGTCATACTCCTGATCTGATTGACGATCCGGACTTGAAAAAAAGAAAGGCCTCCTTTTTGGGCCTTGACCGGGATTGTTTATCCTGCCATGAAGATCAACACCAAAATACTTTGTCAAACGATTGTGCGAAATGCCATACCACCGATGCTTTTTCACCAGCTTTCCGTTTCGATCACAATGATGCAAAATTTACCCTTGCCGGAAAGCACAAAGAAATCGAATGCATCGATTGCCATAAAATAGAAACCCGTAACGGCAAGGATTTTCAGCGATTTACAGGACTCGAATTCAGCAATTGCAACAGTTGTCATCAGGATGTTCATCAAAACAACCTGGGGTCAGATTGCAAAGCATGCCACGTTGAAACCTCCTTTTCGTCGATGACGAAAATCACCAATTTCAACCATAGCCAAACCGATTTTCCCCTGAAAGGAAAGCATCAACAACTCAATTGTGCAGCATGCCATGCCCTCGATCTTCGTCCGGAAAAATTATTCCAGGACAAGCTCGGCATCCATACGAACGAATGCGCCACCTGCCACGAAGATGTCCACGAGAATAAGTTCGGAAACAACTGTGCAGAATGCCACACCGAAACTTCCTTCCTCGAAGTGAACCTGGAAAATTTCAACCATTCGATGACCGATTTTCACCTGGAGGGAAAACACCGGGAAGTGGATTGCCGGAAATGTCATGTGGAAAGTGTTAGGGAACCTTTAGTTCATAACAAATGTGCGGCCTGCCACGACGATTATCACGAAGGACAACTGGCTACCAATGGCATCAGCCCGGATTGTGCGCAATGTCATACCGAAGAGGGTTTTGAAAATTCTTTATACAGCATCGAAGACCACAACAAATCAAATTTTCCGCTGGATGGCGCTCATCTGGCGACCCCTTGTTTTGCTTGCCATTTGCAAGATGAAAAGTGGAACTTCAGGGACATCGGGATGCGCTGCGCCGATTGTCACGACGATGTTCACGAAGGTTTTATTGATAAAAAATATTACCCTGACCGCTCCTGTGAAAATTGCCATGTGACGGACGATTGGGGGGAAAACCACTTTGATCACAATCTGACGGATTTCAAACTGTTGGGTACTCATGCCAAAACTAAATGTATGGATTGCCATGGCGCGGATGATGAAAATCAGCACAATAGGTTTGAAGGGTTTGTAGATTTATCGACAGACTGTGTAACCTGTCATGTCGATG
>CAZKDA010000170.1:2861-10398 GCA_964551455.1 uncultured Saprospiraceae bacterium | reverse complement strand
CCCGATGGGATCTGGTTGCCATTGTAGTCGTAATATCCACCCGCACAGGCTTCTACTTCCAAAACCTCTGCGCTCGTTTCCAGTATTCCCACAATTACTGTTACTATCGAATCACAACCATTGACATCCGGATACACAAAACTTTCATGGGTGCCCGATGGGATCTGGTTGCCATTATAATCATAATATCCACCTGCACAAGCTTCAAATTCCAAAACCTCTGCGCTCGTTTCCAGTATTCCCACAACTACCGTAACCGTCGAATCGCAACCATTGACATCCGGATACACAAAACTCTCCTCTGTGCCCGATGGGATCTGGTTGCCATTGTAGTCGTAATATCCACCCGCACAGGCTTCTACTTCCAAAACCTCTGCGCTCGAGTTATACATTTCAACCATTAAAATTAATGTGGAATCGCATCCATCATCATCGATAAAATGTAATTGATTGATTGAACCGGCGGTAAAAAACTCACCGTTAAATTCCACCTGACTATTTGGACATGTTATCAATGATATGGTATCCGGAGGAAAAAAATCAAAATAAAAAATATTAGGTAAGCCAAACCTACAATTCCTTCCTACTCCATCCGGATTTAAAAAAATGGCATTTACGGTCAAAACAGGGTCATTTCCATCCGGATTATAAATCGCGCTGATATATTGTAATCCTCTCACTGAAACATAAATATTTTCATCAGGACCGAGTTGTAATGCTCTTATCACATTAAAGTCATTTAAAGCAGAAGGCATATCAATGGAGATGTCAGTCAATATACCGATACCCATGGTATATCTTGAAATGACATTCTTACCACCGATATACAAGTAGTTTCCGCTTGGTGAAAATTCGATACCATAGATCAATGGATCATTAGGAAGGATTTCAATCGGATTGGACACAATTCCACTGCTATTATCAAAATCAAATAAATCAATAGTGCCTGTACTTCTGTTAACCAAAGCCAGATTTTGCCCAATGATGGAAGCTTTCATATAACCAACAGCATTTATATTTCCTATTCCACCGGAATGTATGTTGCCCACATCACTAACAACCGGATTTGTGTTTATACCCTCACACGTCACCTCATAAGTATAAAAACGATTATTATTCCAGCCATGAGCAACCACCCAATATCCTTTGTAGTCAGGCTTTAATACCGCTGTGATTTTTTCGGTAACCGGTGTAACTAATTGTATGTTTAATTCTCCATTGATCACATCTCCCAATGGTGACCCCACGCTGCCATTACCCGGCAGAGTCATATCAATCGTTGTGTAACTCAAACCATTGTTACCTCCCAACTCATCGGTAGTAAAAATGTAATAAAGATTTGGGTTGCTGAGGTTTGGAACGATGACAGCCGATTGTGTAGATGACCAATGGCCATCCAATGTTCCATCACCACCAGGCATTGGTTGGTGAGTCCGATCCCAAACCGTAATCCCATCCGTATAAAACAACAACTCTCCATTGTTATTCGATACTGTGGCGACCCCTTCCTGAGTATTCAATTGTCCGTCAGACAGGGCTGTTGGTGGAGATGTATTGAAATCCAGCCCGGCTCTATTGCCAAAATACCAAGTGTTTGAAGTGTTTTGAATCTCCTGCGCAGAAAGGGAAAAAACAGAAAGGAAAGGCAAAATTAATTGTAAAATTCTGGTGAACATAAAGTTTTAGCTTTGTCAGTTTCAATACGTTGTGCATCAAATATACAATTAAAATCATTGAGGGGTGGGCTTAACTTGCCACAAAAACACAAAGGCTCAAAGCAATGTATGGTTCAAAAAAAAAATATTGCATTAAAGCTCATACTGTGTGTTGCAAAATGCTGTAAAACTGAGATGAAACTTCGTGTCTTCGCCCCGACAGGCATGTCGGGGAAAATTGTATTTTCGAACCCAAAAAATAATTAAGCCCACCCCTCAATTAAAATCATTAGTTATTATGGTCTCTTTAATGCTAAAAAAGTCTGGTAACAAAATAAAACCATTTTACAGGTAATTGTGTGATTTTGAAAAACAACTTATTTCTTCTTTATGACTTAACCCGACATTGTAAAATGTTGAACAAATCAAATTTGCTTTCAAAAAAAAACCGACCTGAATTTGTTTTTTCATATTGGATATACCAACCTTGAGTTTATCCAAAAAATATTGGTGTCGCTTCCGGAATTCTTTAACTTGCCGAACTTTTGATTTTTCAATCAACTATAGCAAATCAAACAGGATGGTAGCAGGATTGATTTTGGCCAGGATGGATTCAACTAGATTGCCGAATAAAGCGACTATGAATGTTGGAGGCAAAAAATTGATACAATGGTGTATTGATGGTGTTGTAAATACGAGACTTTTAGAACCGATTATAGTTACAACGGATCGTCCGGTCGATGATCCGTTGATCGAAGTAGCAAAACAAAATGGAATAAAATATTTTCGTGGCAACGCCTTTAATATTTCAAAGCGAATATTCGATTGTATAAATTTTTTCAATATTGATATCTTTGCGCGGATCAATGGAGATAGCCCGTTTGTCCACCGGGAATTGATAGCGAAAGCATTAAATGTAATTAAACTCAACCCTGAAATTGAATTTGTGACCAATCTTGTTCCACGGAGATTTCCTTACGGCCTGAGTGTTGAATTAATCAGAAGTGATGCCTATAAAAAACATTATCCAAAGATCAACTCCCCTGAATTTCAGGAACATGTAACGAGTTGGTTTTATCAAAACACGGATAAAATAAAAACATACACTATCAATTATAAAAATGGAAACGATCACCACTTGCGTTTTGTGGTTGACACGCCTGAAGATCGCGACAACATTGAAAAGTTTATAATTAACAACCCCTCTTTGAATTTTTATGATGCCCCGATCAAGGAATTGGTTGAAAAATACAAAAACACAATAAAGTCAAATAAATGATAAACCTGTATTCCATTCGCCCGAAAGGATTTAATATCGGCAACGATGTTATTTTCCTGGGTATCAATCATTTCATCCGCAATTCTTTTAAGGAAAATTTCAACATTATCACATTGCCTGCAACCAGCAAATACGAAAGCCATAAAAAAGCAGGTCTCAGTGCTCAAACTATCTATGAGATCAATCGGTTTGGACATGGGCTGATCATCGGCGGAGGTAATCTTTACGAAAATGGAGAGTTGGAAGTCAACCATACTGCTTTGAAAGCGCTTGAACGCCCAATGATGATATTCAGTGTTTCAAGGGGAAAAGTTTATAACGAAAAACTCGAATTGGCCGATCGAACCGATGTCATGACCGACTTTAATATCTCTCTTCTGAATAATCGTGCGGAAATATCAATGTCAAGAGATAAAGCAACAAAAGCGCATATAGATGCTTTGGGTTGTAAAAATATAGTCGGTGGTTGCCCTACTCTCTTCATCAATGAAATGCCACAACATTTGGTACCAATATCAAAGCATGACCAAACGGATGCAATAATTTCTATCCGCACTCCAACGCTGATGAGTATTCCCGTATCTTATCAATATGAGCTTAGAGAAAAAATATACCAGATGATCGAATTGCTACGTAATAAAGGGTATAAAAACATCAAAACCCTTTGCCACGATCACAGGGATATTCCCTTTGCCGCATCCTTTAAGGAAATCGAATACCTTTATACCGAAGATGTTTTTACCTACTTGACCTATTTAAAAAATACAAGGCTTAACCTTACTTTTCGCCTTCATAGTTTTCTTCCATGCCTCGCTTATGATATCCCGACCATAAAAATAAGCTATGACCAGCGAGCGATCAGCATGCTGGATACCATCGGTATGGACGATTGGAATATCAACCTCGTTAAGGAAAATGTCTTTAACGAAGTTGAACACAGGCTAAATCATCTCGGCGAACTCAACGAGCAAGCTGAAAGTTTGAGAAAAGGGCTTTGGAATGAACTCAGGGAAACAATTATTAAAAATTGCGCTCATTTCGCAGAATTGGTAGGAACACAATAAGGTAGTGGTTAGTGGTTTCCCAATTTCATCGTCCCGCTTTTTCGAGAAAAAGCGGGATTCGCTGCGAAGTGGTTAGTGGTTAGAAACCAGGAACTAGAAACGACTCTCACACAAAACCATCCATGATAAAGTATAACAACTAATTTTAGATTTTTTCATTATGGCTGATAGTAAAATTCACATTATTGCAGAAGCAGGCACCAATCATAATGGGCAATTGAATAAGGCCAAAAAATTGGTTGATATTGCCACGAACGCACAGGCCGATTCTGTAAAATTTCAAATTATATTCCCCTGGGGATTGTATCTGCCGGGGAATTATGAATACGGTCATTATGATATTAAAAAAGTTATAAAAATCCGCGAAGAGGGGATGCTTGCTGATAGTGATTACGATGTTTTGGCTAACTATTGCAAAGAAAAAAACATTGCTTTTTCCGCTTCAGTATTTGATGAAAAAGGTTTGGAAATATTGATGAAATTCGATCCGCCATATATCAAAATAGCAAGTTGTGACTTGAATAATATCCGTTTTTTAAGGCAGGTTGCCGAACGAGGGAAAAGAATGGTTATTTCAACAGGGATGAGTACACTGGATGATATTGAAAAATCATTGAATGAACTGACTAAGGTCAATTTCAAAGACATTGTTTTACTCCATTGTGTTTCAACTTACCCTGCATTCCTTGAAAAAGCCAATGTGGGTTTTATCGAAGTTTTAATAAAAGAATTTGGGTTTCCTGTTGGATATTCCGACCACACAGGGACAAGCCACGCAGCGTGTATGGCTATGGCCAAAGGTGCAACATGGTTTGAAAAACATTTCACCGAAGACCGCACACAAGAAGGTTTTGATCATGCTTACGCAATGGAGGAGGAAGGCTTAACCGAATACGTTGCCGATCTTCGAAAAGCAGAACTTGCTTTGATGCCACCTGATAAAAAGCTCAGTGAGGCTGAACTTTATACCCGAAAGCGTGCAAGACGGTCACTTTATGCTAAACATAATCTCAAAGCAGGCCAAGTATTGAAGGATGAAGATGTGCTGATCGTCCGGCCAGAAGGAATTTTGGATGCTGATGATATAGATTTGATTATTGGCCGAAAACTGCTCAGAGATATTAACCAGTTTGAACCTTTCACCTTCGAACATGTAAATGAACCGGAGTAACTCAAAATATGCACTCCCACAATTTCCTTCTAATCTGACGCCATGAAAATTCTTTTCCTTTGTAAAGCCTCCTCTAAAATCGGTCTAGGTCATCTGATCAGAAGCCGGTCGCTGGCTACGCAAATCTTGCAACAGGCACCAAATATTCAATTGGAATTTAAAGTCATTGGAGAACCGTTGGTTAAGCGATTGTTATTTGATGTGGCTTTCAACTATGAAATTTATGCAAACGAAGAAAGTTGTGTGATCGAAGGTCGTTATACCGTATGTTTTTTTGATATGATCAAAGCTTCCAATTCATTTTTTGAAACTGCGTCCAGTCAGGCTGATTTGACGGTAAGTCTTTCTCCCGTTTTTGATAAAATGAGCCGTGTCGATATTTTGATCAATCGAACCAGGTATCATAACCTGAAGGAAGACGATTTGCCCAAACATATATTCGCTTCTCTCGATTACGCGATCATCCAGGAAAACTGTAAAAATATCAGGACTTCGGCCTATGAAGACAATTTGGAATTACAACATTTTCCTATTGCCATCAGTATGGGAGGAGGGGATGCTGCGAACAAAACACTTTCTGTTCTCAGGTCATTAAAGAAATGTCCGGTTCCGGCAACTTTCTGGGTAATGCTTGGAGAAGGGTACAAACATTCTTTCGACAAACTCGTCAATGAAATAATATCCGACAGCAAACATGAAATCATCCTGGCCAGAGCCAATAAAAGTATGTGGCAAATATTAAAAAATTGTATCCTGGCAATATTGCCGGGCGGTATCACTACCTACGAGGCTGCTTATGCCGGTCTGCCTACGTTGAATATTTTTAACAATGAATCCAACAGGTTTTTGATCAGAGAACTGGAGGAAGCCGGAGTGTGCCTCTATCATGGAATTGACAGCGAAGAAAATTTAATCAACTTAAACAAAACAATCGAGTCACTTTATCACAACCGAAAACAACTCATGGAAATGCACCTCAATACGAAAGGGCTTATCAAAGGAAATAGCGCACAAAAAATATTGGATGCGATTATGAAGGTTTCTAAGTATCAGCGGTCGGATTCCTGACACTAATAATTTTCGAATAAGATGGGAAATTTTTTAGAGCAACTACAATCTCAAATAATATTATTGGTTCAGAGCATAGCCTCAGTTTTAAAAATAATTATCAGGTCAAAGATTTTTGTTAAAATACCAAAAACAACAGCCGAAAGAATAATTATCTTAGGCAATGGTCCTTCCTTATCTACTGTTGTTGAAAAATACCAGGATCAATTACTTTCTGAAACATTGATGGCCGTGAACTACTTTGCAAATTCTGATTATTTCGAAAAACTAAAGCCAAAATATTATCTGTTTGTCGGGCCTGAATTTTGGCGGGATAACATCCGTGAAAAGAGCATTCAATTGAGAAACCAGCTTTTTGACAACCTGGAAACTAAAACTACCTGGGAAATGACCATGTTCATTCCGTTTGAATGCACAAAATCTAAGTTCTTCAAAACCAGGGTAAAAACCATCCGGCATATTAATTTTATAGCCTACAATCCAACACCTGTTGAAGGTTTTCAATCATTTTCTCATCTATTATTCAGACTCAATTTAGGAATGCCCCGACCACACAATGTAATTATCCCCTGCTTGATGATTGCATTGAACACAGGCTTCAAAAATATTTTTTTAATTGGTGTTGAGCATTCCTGGTTACCTGGGATATTTGTAGATGAGAAAAACCAGGCGCTTTTTAGAAATCAACATTTCTATGATACAGATAATTTGAGCCCACATGTAATGAATCATATAGGAATTAGACCACGAAAGCTCTACGAAATTCTTGAAAAATTTATGCTCACCTTTAAAGGTTATTTTATAATAAACGATTACCAAAACAACCTTAAAGCAACAATCTATAATTGTACGCCAGGTTCGTTTATCGATGCTTTTGAGAGAAAAAATATTGAAGATATATTCGAGCTAAACGACATCCAAGAAATGCGTAGCAATGATAGCATTCTGAGGCAATAAACAGGGAATCCCCTGTATTACCGGATATGCGAGCATCGAATCCTTTGAAAAATATACATTTTCAATATCCTGTAGCAAACTTTTTGTTACAGGACATGAGAAAGCTGGCTTTTGGTTAGGTTTTGTAATCTCTCCTTTTTTGATTATCATTAAACCTGTAGGATTTAATGGGTTGGAAAAAGGTGGAAAAAGACGGTAGGTCAATACTTCATAACCAAGGCGTTTTGCAGCACCATACAAATCAGAAACATAACCATGTTCTTTTATTCTTTTCTGAGCCTCTTCGGTCGCTAGTTCATAAGCTGGCTCTAACAAAACTACATACTTTCGGGCTATTCTATAC
>CAZKDA010000170.1:0-2851 GCA_964551455.1 uncultured Saprospiraceae bacterium | reverse complement strand
TATGTCAATGGAATTATCTGAAAATGGCGCATTAAACAAGTCTCCTGTAGCTAATTGTATGTTTTTCCGGCAATTCAGATCTAATTTATCAAGAAAAAAATTCGCATATTTAATGCGCGACCAGGAAAGGTCAATACCAAAAATATAATCCGGAGTATTTTTTAAAAAAATCAATAATTTTCCTAACGTAGTTGCTTCTCCGACTCCGATCTCTACAATGGAGTTGAATGCCGTTAAATCATCTAATACAGTAGCAAGATTTTGACAAATAATATTTCTGAATTCCGGGTTGTTCAAGGCCTTTCGGGTATAAACCCCTGCCTGAAAATCATAGCTTATCAAAATATCTTCTGTAGAGTTATTGGCATTTTGATCCAACTTTTTTAAATACTGAACAAGGTTTTCACCACTGGCATACAATTCTTTAATTCTATTTAAAATTTTCAGTTTTTCCATTTTTCAGTTTGCATTGTGATAATGAACCCGTAAATAACTTAAATAGTACAATAGGATTGTTTGCGATTCAATCCATATTAATATTTTTTTCAACTTTAGACTTTACGCTTCCCGTACTTTTAGAATTGGTTTAATGTAAGTATATTTAATGGTTTATTATTCGGATTTGAAAGAAAATGAAACAAAGCTATGATTTTAAAATTTTACTTTCTTCTTGTAACTACCTTCTTTATTACAATCTGCAACGCACAGCCAGGGTTCCAAAGATTTTTAGGTAGCCCTGAAAATGATGAAGGAAGGAGCTTGCAATTCACCAGTGATGGGAATCTAATATTAGCTGGAGTTACGGATGGAAGTGGAGCTGGAAATCAGGATATTCTTGTTATTAAATCAGATATTAACGGAAATCCAATCTGGTCAAAAACCTATGGTGGTACTGCAAATGACTTCCCTCGTGCAATTATTCAAACTTCCGATCAAGGATTTGCCATACTAGGAAGCACTTTTAGTTTTGGGTTTGGAAATGAAGATATTTATCTTATAAAAACAGATGCCAATGGCGATGTTCTGTGGTCTAAAACCTATGGCGGGACAAACCAGGAAAGAGGATTTTCCATTCAACAAACCTCCGACAATGGATTCATAATTGGCGGCACAACAGGGAGTTTTACTAATGGATTTTACGATGCCTTTATTTTGAAAACAGATTCTGTTGGAAATACGGAATGGACTACTTCTATGGGAGGCGGGCAAGCAGATAATTGTTTTAATATACAGATTGATCATGACGGAGGGTATATTTTTACCGGTTCACAATATAGTTATGGCGCCGGACCTGTAGGTTTTTGGTTGATAAAATTGTCTGCCGGAGGCAACATTTTATGGGCTAAAACTTATGGGGGAGCCAACGAAGAACATTCAAGAATAGTAAGATTAACTAACGATGGTGGATATTTAATCATTGGACATACCAATTCTTGGGGTGCAGGAAATTGGGATATTATTTTGATGAAAACGGATAACAATGGAGATTTAGAATGGTCAAAAGTTTATGGAGGCGCTGGACCTGATTTAGTTGGTGAAGTAATATTAACAAATGACAATGGAATTCTTATGGCTTCCTTCTCAGAAAGCTATGGTTCCGGAAGAGATATTTTATTAATAAAAACGAATATAACAGGGAACTTGGAATGGTCAAAAAATTATGGATTTGATGGAGATGACATTTTGCCATTTGGATCACAAAACTCGGTTATTCAAAATGTATCGGGAGATTTCTTCCTAATAGGAACAGCAGGTAATGGGCTTTTGGGAAACAGCGACATGATATTGTTTAAATTGGATGCTGATGGAGATAGCGGTTGCAATTTTACGGAAGTAATTCCGAATGTTATTACTGTTTCTCCTGCTACTTCCAATCTTAATCTTCCTCCTAACAACAACTCAAATACCACAATTGCTAACACGGTAACTTCCAATCCTGATATTCTTTTTGAAGATTTCTGTCTTCCACCGATTGCTGATTTTTTTAACCCCGATTCTATTATTTGTGCAGGGACTTGTTTGGATTTCATTGATCAGAGCCTCAACAATCCTACAAACTGGGAATGGTCATTTCCAGGTGCTTTCCCATCCAGTTCCAATTTGCAAAATCCTCAAAATATTTGTTACAACTCGCCTGGAATTTATGAAGTCCAACTGATTGCTAGTAATGCAATGGGTTCTGATATCCACACACAAACTATAAATGTTCATGAGGTTCCTACTGCAACTTTAAATGGGGATGTATTATTTTGTGCTGAAGACCCAAATCCCTCTGCCATTCTTACAGTAACATTTACAGGTTCCGGCCCATGGGATTTTATTTACAATATAAATGGAATACCCCAACCTCCTTTAATCGGAATCAATGATAATCCATACGAGCTATTTGTTACTCAGGCCGGAAATTATTCTTTAAATTCTGTTGAAAATGCCAATTGTACTGGTTTTGTAAGCGGTTCGGCGATAGTCACGGAAATTGATATTGAACTTTCGATTATCCCGGAAAATATAACTTGTCATGGTGACAATGATGGTAGTATCGATTTAATGATAATTGGTGGTGATTCTCCTTTTAATTATCTATGGAGTAACGGAGCAATTAGTGAGTATTTGGAAAACCTGGAAGCCGGAGAATATTCTGTAACTGTAACAGATAACAACGGATGTAGTGAGACTGTAAATATTGAAATTACTGAACCAAATCCATTGACTGCCCAAGCTCAACTCGAATTTCCAATTCTATGCTATGGGGATACCTCTGGTATAATTGATTTAATAGTTGAGGGTGGAACACCAAATTATTCCTATATCTGGAGTAATGGAATTAATTTACAAGACCCTGGTCAGCTTT
>CAZKDA010000169.1:0-10421 GCA_964551455.1 uncultured Saprospiraceae bacterium | reverse complement strand
GAGTTAAGCAAAATTTACGGCCAGATTCGCGAAGATCACACCGCCATAAGAATGCCCCACGAGGCTGATATTGTCGGTAATTGGTTTCACATGTCCTTCTTTTTCAAGTTCTGTTAACGCATCTCGAATGCCTTCGGCAGCATAGGCTACAAATTTTTTAGGAGAAGGACTAAAAATATTTTTTTGATAACGTGGAAAGATCACGATATTCCCTTTTCTTACCAGATGCCTGATCCAACCGCCATATATCATTGGATTGTAAGCACCATAGCCATGCAAAAAAACAACGACATTGGCTGTGTCTGGTGTGGGGCAGGCAGGTTCGTATAACCAATATCCCTCCGGTGTTTCGGCAAAATCATAGATCGTTATCGAATCGTGGACATAATCAGCGCCACCAGGTCCCAGAGCGGGTTGTGAAGGAGCCGAAATCTCCTGAGCAAAACCGAATTGTATAAAAAATAAATGTATGACAAACGAAAGCGTTTTTTGCATAGTGATTTGGTTTTTGACTATTTTAAAACACCCGGACAGATATTTCGTTTTCGGGCGAATGTCTTATTTTTAAATTTCACGGCTCTAAATCAGTAATTAAACTTACTTTTGAGCGCCGGAAAAAATAACGCAAAACCGGATTTGCTGATTCTTAATAACAGGGAAAATTGGAGAAAACAAATCAAAATAAAGAGACAATAGGTGTTATCGGCGCAGGTAGTTTTGGTATAGCCATTTCCAACCTGCTGTCGTACAACGTAGATGTGCTTTTATACAGCCGCCAACCCGCTCTCGTTGAAAAGATCAATACCGAACACCGGCATTTTGATATCCAGCTTTCTGACAGGATCCGTGCAACCAACGACTTACAGGAAGTCGCTGAAAATTGCAGCCTGATCTTTCCCATCGTTCCTTCGACGAGCTTCCGGGAAATGATCCGCAACCTGTCTCCTTTTCTCCGGCCCTACCACATCCTGATCCACGGCACGAAAGGCCTCGATATTACAGGAGTTGACGAATCGAAAATGCACGAAGTCACGCTTACCAGGAAAAACATCCACACGATGAGCGAAGTGATCCTCGAAGAAAGCGTAGTCGTCAGGGTCGGTTGCCTTTCCGGGCCTAACTTATCAGTTGAGATACTTGCCGGCCAACCTACCGCCACCGTGATCGGCAGCAAATTCAACGAAGTGATAAAAATCGGCAGGCGGGTGTTGGACAGCAGAATGTTCCATGTTTTCGGAACGCATGAAATACTGGGAGCAGAACTGGCCGGAGCGCTCAAAAATGCCATTGCGATCGGTTCGGGAATTCTAGGTGGTCTGGGTATGGGAAAAAATATACAGGCAATGCTCATCACCAGAGGACTCATCGAAATGGTCTATATCGGAAAAGCAATGGGCACCGACAGCAAAGCCTTCATCGGAACTGCCGGCATTGGCGATCTGGTTGCAACGGCAACCAGTGAAAACAGCCGCAATTATACTTTTGGAAAACGAATGGCACTCGGCGAAACGCTGGAAGTCATCACGCAAACTATGCCCGAACTGGCCGAAGGCGTTCGTACCTTAAAGATCATGAAGCACCTGTCGCAATATTACAAACTGCATACACCGATCACCAATATGCTGTACAGCGTTGTGTTCGAAGGTTTCAATATCGAACGGGCGCTTCATTACCTGATGAGCTACCCGTATTCGGTGGATGTGGATTTTCTATGAAAAAAGCGGAGAAAAGAGGCAGAATCTGAAGACAGGAGACGAAAATCAACTAAGCAGGCAATCAAAATACAACAACATCATAGCTATCCACGCCAGGTGTGGATACCACATCAAAACCATGACAAATGAAACTTCCCATTTACCAGATAGATGCCTTTGCCGACCGCCTTTTCGGAGGCAATCCCGCTGCCGTCGTTCCGCTAAAAAGCTGGCTATCCGATGAACTTTTGCAAAATATCGCTGCGGAAAACAACCTCTCTGAAACCGCCTTTTATGTTCCCGACGGGGGATACTTCCAGCTCAGGTGGTTTACCCCGAAAGCGGAAGTCGATCTTTGCGGCCATGCTACACTCGCAACTGCACACGTGCTGTTTGAATTTGAAAATTATGACAAAAAAACTATCCTTTTCAAAACTAAAAGCGGTATATTAAGGGTTGAAAAAGAGAACGATCTTTATAATATGTATCTTCCTGCCGACGAAATCCGGCTTATGCCAACACCCGACGGAATGATCGAAGCCATAATCGCCAAGCCTTTGGAATCATACCGCGGAAAAGATACCTGGCTATTTGTTTTTGATACCCAAAAAAATGTCGAAAACATCCGCCCTGATTTCCCGAAAATATCTCGCTTTGAAGATGTCATCGGAGTTATCGTCACGGCGCCGGGAAATGAAACGGATTTTGTATCCCGTTGTTTTTTCCCGCGACTAGGCATCGACGAAGATCCGGCTACCGGCGCCGCACATACGACCCTGACCCCGTATTGGGCTAAAAGATTGAAAAAAAATGAAATGACCGCATTGCAAATTTCTCCGAGAAAAGGGCTTTTCCGCTGCAAATATTTACACGATAGAGTCGTGTTGAGCGGTCAGGCCCAAACCTACCTGAAAGGAAAAATACGATTGTAAACCCGTACCTGCTTGTACCAACTTTAAGCCAGTGACTTCCATCCGATGTTAATGATCGGAAGGGATTTTATTAATACCCACCTAAAAACTGATTGGTATGAGTGAAAAAATCAAATCACACTGGAATGAAACCTGGGTGATTGTCAATTTCGATCATCCTACTAAATCTTGCGATTACGCTATTTCCAACTATGGCCGGATCAAAAGCTGCAACAAAAATACAAAAGCAGAACGCTTGCTCAACGGAGCCGTTGTAAACCGGGGGCTGAGAGTGTTGAATGTCAAGCTGAAAAATAACACAACCGGCTATCATTACATCCATCGCTTTGTCGCCGAGCATTTTGTTGAAAAACCCGATGAAGATCACAATTTTATAATCCATGTTGATTTTAACAAAAACAACAACAAATGGAACAACCTGCGATGGGTGACCGAACCGGAATGGAAACAACATATCCAAAGCTCTCCGGAATTCAAAAAAGGAAAGGAAAAAAGAATGCGCAATTACAAACTCAATGAATCGAAAGTGCGCATCATGAAAAAAATGCTGGCGAACAGCAAAAACCAACGCAAGATCATCGCCCGCAAATTCGACGTCAGTGAATCGCTGGTTCGTCGAATCGAAAAAGGCCAATACTGGTCGCATGTCAAACCAGAGGAATAAGACACCAGACATTAGATGTATTGTCTTAAAACCTTAATCCCAGTTAATCAAACCCTTTACCTAGTGGTTCTCAGTGGACTAAGTGTCTCGTAGCTAAAAGTTTTTATTTCTGTACAATAGAAAACCAGAAGTCTGACTTCTTAACTTCTGACAATAAAAGAGGCCGTCTGGATTTTCCAGACGGCCTCTTTTATTAAAACTTCAAAACAGCTAAGGCATCAGGTTCAACACAACCCGCAGGTCGTCGATGGATTTCATAGGCTCTTCTTCAACTTCCATTTCAAATAGAAAAGCCGGCTGGTTCATTTCTTTGATGTCATCAAATTCAATTTCAGCAAATTTATCTGCCGGATACAATGCGATCTTATTGCCCGGCAAAATGGAAAACAAACGCGCTCCCGGATCGGGAACCAAAGCCATTTCTTGCCACACGTCTTTTGGATATTTTATAAATCCTTTGTTGTCAGGAGTGACATAAACGATTTCGGGGGACATCAAATTCAAACTTTCGATTCCTTTGTCATATTGAAAATCTGCGCTAATGATCAGTTTGTTTTCCTCTTTCATCAGTTTATCCCAATTGTAAATCCCGAAGTTGTCCGCAGCGAAGGTGCGATAAACATCAGCCATCTGGTTCAACTGTTGGTAAGCCTGATCCACTTTGGCCATCGTAGCTTCGTAATCATTTTTCCAGTATCCCGGCCCAAAAGCAAACAAAGCTTTCAGCGGCATCACAGCTTCGATCTGCACCGTAAACACTCTGGTGGAATCTTTGTAATCCGTGATCATCAGGTTGTAAATATTTGAGCGGTCGTGTTCCAGTTGGCCTGCCATACCTGATGTCCAGTTTGGAAAAGATTTTTGGGAAAGATTTTTCCAGACCATCAGCGCAGCAAGTTCCTTCTGGCCTTTGTAGTCAATGGTTTGATACAAAAAAATATCGTTCCAACCAAGGCCGTAACCTTTCATTTTTTTCTGCGCCTGGTTGTGATTGACGTTGGTCAGGTTGTCCTTATAATACACATCGAGGATGGCTTTGTAGTTCACAGCAAAAAACTGCCGGTCGAGCGGGAATTTCAATTTTGGTTTCATCCCGGCGACCTTTTTTTTGAACTTTACTTTTTCTTCGTTGATCTCCGGTACTGAAGTTCCCAGCTTCTCCCATCCGCGGGCTTGTTCATCGAGGTAGAAAAAGTCGTAATCATCACCGGGTTGGAAGGAAGCGAATTTTACCATCACCTGGCTTGCGGAATCCAGTTGTAAAAAATCTTTACCTTTTTTAACACGCATTTCAAAAGAACCGGCGGTTTCAAAATGACCGCCCCCATAAGTCATCGGAATTCCTGTAAAATAAATACTGGCGGCATCGTGCATCTCGCGGTAATAGAATTGGGCTTCACCTGATACTTTGTTTCCTTCTTTATCCACAATGGCATTTGGCGGGATGTTGATCTCGGTACCCGAAGGCATTTTAAATGTCTCTCCGTTTTCTGCTCTGAAACTCAATTGAGTGAATTGAGGGTCAAATTCCGGGAATGGAGGTTGAACGAGAGGCGGCAAAATTTCAGCGGTGGAAGGTTCGTCTTTGCAGGATATAACAGTGAGCGTGAGCGCTGCGAGGAGCGCATAAAAACCGGGAATAAATTTGTTGTTTAGCATGTTCAAGTTTGAAAATAAAAGGTGAATAAATGATAAATGATTTGAAAATTTATTGCGAGGTTTTTTCAATTGTTAAAAAATAATGGTGATAAAACGCAGTCGATAATTCGGAAAAAGCAAACTGTTCGGTGTTGAATTTTTTGCCGTAGGGGAAAGCTTTTTGATCCATCCAGGCTTCGATCTCATCAAAGGGGCGTGTAAATCCGAAATTATAAGCGGTTGCAAAAAACTTACGGCGATGCTCGTTGTCGATGAACGGAAAATGCTCATAGCATTTTTGTATGATCTGGTAATAGCAAAAAGCGTACTTGAGTTGCCACTCGAAGTTTTTGAGGCGTTCGATACGTTCCTGTCTTTTATCCTGCTCGGTGTTGCCGGAAAAAGAAATAATGTCCTGGAAATTGGTTTTCAAGCCTGGAAGATGTACGACGTGGTATTCGATATCTTCTACAAAAGAAGGTTTCATTTGAAAGATGCCGATAGAAAAATCAGCCCATGAGTTGCCTTTCAAAACATAAAATTGTTCGAGGGCTTTTGTTTCAAAGAAATCTTTGAATTTTGAATAGCGGATAATTTCGGGAAAGACGATACTCAGTACTTCAGCGGTTTCACAATCGTACTGCTCCGAAACGCGTTGGATGGTTTCCCATTCATTTTGTAACAACAAAATAGCTTCCGAAATATCATGTTTATATTGTCCGGGTATGGAAAAGGAGGCGCCGGAAAAGAACAGGATGACGATGAAGATGTAAATTCTCATGTGGAGTAGTTGGAATCGAAGTTTTGAATAAACAGCTTTTTACTTTTAAATATTGTTCAAATCAAAAACTATGGCTTAATTTGACCGCAATCCATTTTTTACATTATAGCCGGACGAATTTTCAAGGCGCCAAACCACAAATTTATTCATGGAAAACTTTAGTTATATTTTAAATCATCTTGGCGAAGAACGCGAAAAATATTTTAACGCCATTTCGCCACCGATCATCCAATCCAGCAACTTTGCTTTCGACACCATCGATGATTTTCGCCAGGCCATCCGGGATGAAATGCAAAGCCATATTTACACCCGTGGTAACAACCCGACCGTTGCGATTTTGCGAAAGAAGCTGGCTGCACTCGAAAACGCTGAAGATGCCCTGGTTTTTGGAAGTGGTTGTGCTGCTATTGCTGCCGCCATATTCTCAAATGCCAAATCCGGCGACCACGTAATTTGTGTCAACGCTCCTTACTCCTGGACTTATAAAATACTCACAAACTATCTCCCCGATTACGGCGTGGAAGCTACTTTTGTGGATGGCAGGGATATCAAAGCCATTGAAAACGCGATCCGTCCGAATACCTCGCTGCTCTATCTCGAAAGCCCCAACAGCATTTCATTTGAACTGCAAAACCTGGCTGCCTGCGCTGCGCTCGCTAAAAAGCATGGGATCGTCACGGCTATCGACAACAGCTATTGCTCCCCTGTTTTTCAGCGACCGATAGATTTCGGGATTGACATCGTTGTCCATTCCGCAACGAAATATCTCAACGGCCACAGCGACGTGGTCGCAGGTGTGCTTTGCAGCAGCAAAAAAATGATCAAAAAAATCTTTGACGCAGAATACATGACCCTCGGCGGGGTAATTTCTCCGAACGATGCTTTTCTGATGATCCGCGGGCTTCGCACATTGGAATTGAGGCTGAAACGCTCTGATGAAAGCGCTCGAAAGATCGTTGCCTGGCTTGAAAATCACCCGAAGGTAGAACGGATGATCTATCCGTTTTCCAGCGCTTTTCCCCAATACGAGTTGGCCACAAAACAAATGAAAGGTTGCGGCGGGCTTTTTTCCATTTTGCTGAAAACCGATAATATGAAAAATGCCGAAAATTTCTTCCACAAACTCAAGCGCTTTCTATTTGCGGTTTCGTGGGGAGGTCACGAATCCCTGGTGCTTCCACTCTGTGCGTTTTACAATATTGAAGGTTATCCCAATCCGCCTCACCCCTGGAACCTCGTCCGATTTTACATTGGTCTCGAAGATCCCGATTGGCTGATCGAAGATCTGGAGCAGGCACTCGAGGTGGTTTGAAGTTTATGGTGTCCGGTTGGGCAGGTCTGGCAAGTCTATCATCTGATATCTACCCTAAAGATGCAGGCGCTCTTTCCGGGCAAGCAGTACTTCTGTGGATTCCACCCTGTCGGGATCGGGCACACAGCAATCCACGGGGCATACTGCCGCGCATTGCGGCTCTTCGTGGAATCCCGTGCATTCGGTACATTTATCCGGGACGATAAAATAAAAATCTTCTTCTATGGGTGAGTTTTCTTTATCGGCATCGACGGTAGTTCCGTCTTCGAGCGTATAACCCCCCGATACCGTTGTGCCATCTGAAATCTTCCATTCGACACCTCCTTCATAGATCGCATTGTTCGGGCATTCCGGTTCACAAGCTCCGCAATTGATACACTCGTCTGTTATTATAATAGCCATAAAAATATATTTTGCAATCTAACACCGTTTATTTCACAATGGTTTTTACATTCAGTCTGCAAAAGTAGAGCTATATTCAGACAATTGAAAATATCACCATGCTTTCCTTTCAAATGGATGCCATCACTTTAAAAACGCCAACCGTTTTTTCCTTCACGGAATGCCTGAATTTCCTGGCAAGGTCAAAAAAGGAATGTCTTTTTTCGGTTGAGAAAGAAAAGATCAGAAAACTGTTTTTCGCAGAAGGATCGCCTGTACTCGTTGAATTGAAATATTCAAAACCAGGCTTGGAACTCGTTTTCCTCAACTACCGCCCAGGCGATAAACACAAGATTGCAATAAAAAATTACATAAGAAACTGGCTCGACCTGGATAGTGATCTGGCTCATTTTTATAATATTGCCAAAACGGATCGCTATCTATCTTCTTTGGTAAAAAAACATCATGGCCTCCCTCTCATCGGAATCCCGGATTTTTACGAAGCCCTTTGCTGGGCGATCATTGGGCAGCAGATCAACCTGGCATTCGCTTATTCCATCAAGCGTAATATTGTGGAATATTGTGGAAGAAAATTTGAATTCGAAGGGAAAATCTATTATACTTTCCCGGAACCCGCACAAATCCTTTCCATTTCGGATGAGTCCTTTCGCAGGTTCAAGTTTTCAAGGCAAAAAGCCAGTTACCTCAAAGGCATTTCCCAAAAAATCATGGACAAGACACTCGATTTCAACCTGTTGAGATCATTGGATTATGAATCAGCAAAAGCAAAGCTCACAGCCATCCAAGGCATCGGCAACTGGACAGCGGATTATGTCCTGATGAAAACTTTCAGGTTTCCGAATGCCTTTCCACCGCAAGATGCAGGTTTTCAAAATGCCCTGAAAATCGCTATGAACCTCTCCGGGAAACCCGATCCTGATACGATCTGTCAGGTCTCGAAACCCTGGAAAGGCGTAGAAGCCTACGCCACATTCTATCTTTGGCGATCGCTTTTTGATTGAATAACAAAAAAATGTTTAAAACCCATTACATTTTTGTATTCTTCTCTAACCCTCGGTTTAAACCCTCACGTGGATTTGCGTCCTGCCATTCGTGCATTAGTGCATTCGTGCATTAGTGGCTTTAAATCGTTCCCCAAAAAAATTCCCCCAAATTACCCTTATCTTTAACACGTAAGCAACAAAACCCGGCTATTCAAAACAAATAACTTTCATCACCATGAAAACAAAAAACTCGCCCCGCATTTGGCGGAACGAGTTTTTTCAATCTTTTCAAAATCGGAATATGGGATAATCCCAAAAGGTAAATTAGTTATTAAAAGTTATTGTAATTTTTTGATAAATGGTCGTAGTTGGAGTTACCGCACATGTTGGAGAACTGTCAACCTCACCATCGAAGTCAACTGAAGTAGTGTCATCTGGCTCTGTGTCACAATCAGTATCGAAAGAATCCCAAGTACCTGGAGCGGTAAAGAGATGATAACATTCATTCGGTGGGTCATTCAGCCTCACTATAATTCCTGATGCACAATCCGTACCTTTGATGAGTTCTGTAGTATCATTTGGAGCACAAATGTTCTCTTGACCATAGTAATAAACTATCCAAACGTCGGCAGTAAAATTATAGGCAATGTCATTACTAAAAGTTTGTGTGCAAAACAAGTAAAATAAAGTAAAAATGGAAAAAGCAATTTTTTTCATTGTAAGAAGTTTTTGGTTAATTAATCAGCTTTAAAACAGTCATGTATTCTTTCTCCCAACTTTTTACCCATATCACCATTCCTGTGATATTCAAAAATTAATATCTGATATGAATACAACTTGCGCGGGTAACCTACCGGTATTGCCTTAAAAATAGTAAAATAACTTTCAAAGTTGTCATTTTGTTACTATTTTTAATGTAAATAGTTACCGTTATATAAAAATAAATAATTAAGAACTCCATGAAAACAAAATACCTCCAATGCTGTCTTTTTATTCTCCCGATGTTTTTCGTTTTCAGCCTGAGCGCCCAAAATCTGGTTCCAAACCCCAGTTTTGAAAGTTATAGCCAATGCCCCACTGGACCACATCAAATGTATACCTGTAACGATTGGTATACTGTCTTCTTAAATTATCCAGCTGATTATTATAATGCCTGTTATATTGGTCAAGGCCAGCCAGCAGGGGTTCCCCTTAACTGGCATGGCTATCAGGAGGCCAGAACAGGTAATGCATACACAGGGATCGAAGTTCGTACTTACAGGAGATACATCCAGGCCGAACTCACTGAGCCTCTCATCGCGGGCCAGTGTTATAACATCGAGATGTTCACCAGCCCTGGAAAACGGATGGATACTATCGTTCCAGGTCAGAATCACACTTCCGTATGTTTTGCCACTAGCCACACCGGCATATATCTTTCACAAACCCCTCCGGAAGCCCCCAATTCTCCCCCTCCTTTTTATATTATTGACGTCACCCCCCAGGTCTATTACGACTTTGTTGTAAATGATTCACTGGGCTGGACGAGGCTCAGCGGAACCTATATCGCGGAAGGTGGCGAGCAGTACATCACCATTGGCAATTTTTTTCAACCCGGCGAGTTTATGGAAGAATTATTGGAACCTTGCGGGCCATTAGCTTACTACTACATCGAAGATGTAAAAGTAGAACCGATCTACAACGACGAGATATTCCTCGAAGCCGAAATCTGCGAGGGAGAATGTTATACCTTCAACGGCATCCCCTACTGCAACCCCGGCACCTACCAGATATCGGTGGCGGGTGAGGAGTGCTACGACCTGGTCAACCTCACGGTCTCCATCGGCGGGCAGCAATCCACAGCCATGATCGCCGAGCCGGAAACGCTGGGCTGCGACAATGCCTCTGTCATCCTAAATTCCTCCGGCTCTTCTTCGGGTTTCGAGGTACTTTATCAATGGAATGGGCCTGGAGGCTTCTACTCCGAGGAGAAAAACCCCGAAGTGACTGACCCCGGAGTTTACACCCTCACGGTC
>CAZKDA010000168.1:0-10528 GCA_964551455.1 uncultured Saprospiraceae bacterium | reverse complement strand
TTAGTCGGAAAAAAGACAAGCCAAAAATGTAAATTTATTTAGTCACCATTCCTTAAAAACCAGTTGTTTTGAAACACTTGAAAAATGCTTAAAAATATACTAAAACCCTTATTGATCGGATCGGCTGCGCTGTTTTCAATCGCGCTTTCTGCACAGGTCAAATACAGCAATGAATTTTTAACTATCGGCGCCGGAGCACGGGCGCATGGCATGTCCAACGCCATGATCTCCCACATTGGCGACGTATCGGCGGGCTACTGGAATCCGGCAGGGCTGACCCAGATCAACACCCCTTTTCAGGTCAGCGCTATGCACGCCGAATGGTTTGCAGGCATTGCCAAATACGATTATATCAGTTTTGCAAAACAACTGAAAGGAGAAAACAACGCCGCCTTCGGGCTATCGGTCATCCGACTCGGAATCGACAATATCCCCAATACCCTCAACCTCGTCGAACCGGACGGCACAATCAACTACAACAATATTTCTACTTTCTCGGCAGCCGATTATGCGATTCTGGTGTCTTATGCCCGCGACGTAAAATTAAAAGACAAAACCCTCTCGCTCGGCGGCAATGCAAAAGTGATCCGCAGAGTCATCGGAACCTTTGGCAATGCCTGGGGCTTCGGGATCGATCTGGGCGCCCAATACCGCACCGGAAACTGGTTTTTCGGGCTGATGGGAAGAGACATTACCACTACCTTCAACGCCTGGTCGTTTACTTTGAAAGAAAGTGAAAAAGATGTATTCCTTGCAACCGACAACGAAATCCCAAAATCCAGCATCGAGATCACTTTGCCTCGCTTTATCCTCGGAGCAGCCCATAAATTCGAGTTCAAAAACAATTACAGCTTACTCGCTGCCATTGACTTTGACATGACTACCGACGGACAGCGAAATGTACTGATCAGTTCCAAAACATTCAACATTGATCCGCACCTCGGCCTGGAAGGCGCGTTCCGAGACATCATCTTCCTGAGAGGAGGTATCGGCAATTTCCAAAGAGCGCTCGACGATTTCAACGGCCAAAAAAAGATATTGACTTTCCAGCCCAATTTCGGCGTAGGTCTGAAACTGGGAAGCCTCAGAATTGACTATTCGCTTACGGACATCGGCAACGTGTCGCAGGTGTTGTACTCACACATCTTTTCGCTTACCCTCGATCTGAAAAACAAGAAAAAGAACGGCGATTGATCTGTTTTCAGCCAGCATTTAACTTGTAATTTTTCAATTTGTGAATTCGTATTTTTATATTTTTGAACCACCAATGATTTCCTTTTGTGGCCTTTGCGCCAGCTTTGCGGTCTTTGCGTTTTTTTTGAACTATTACCTGTCCCGTTAGGCAGGAAAAGGGTACAATAGGACAAATCTTTCCTACAACAAGGTCGGGAAAGCAGTCGGGAATAAGGTCATTTAAGTTTTAACTTTTGTTCCCTTTTGTTCCTTTTGTGGCCTGCCTGCCGGCAAAGGCAGGTTTTTTATTTTTGACCCACAAAGTATGGTTCTTTTGCCACGAAGAGTCTATGCGGATCATTGATGAAAAGTTACCGGATTTAAATAAATTCCTTGAAATAACATTGCTTTTTAGGTGATCTGTTCACTCGTTTTTCAGGACGAGTTCACCTTATAACAATATGAGAATATATTTAATATAAATTTTGCTTTTTAAAACTAAAGTGCCTACCTTTATTTCGATAATAACTGAAAGCGGTTATTAAAAAAAATGCCACTCAAGTATCAAAAAGCTTTGGTCCAACAGTACAAAAATTGGGGATCTGACTTGGGGTGAAAGTAGGGCGGGCCTCAACCGTTGACTTGTCCGGTTCTCGAAAGAGACAAGGGGATTACCAAAATCATTCCGGCTGCCTCAAAAATGCAATTATGGGGTCCAAAAGCGCCTCTGATACTTGGTGGCTTTTCTGTTTTACACCTCGATCTTTTCATTCCTTTTCACCGAAAAATAGAACGTGGATTTTGCGGATTAAGCGGATATTCACGGATTAAAAAATCTGCGGAAACCTGCCTGATCCGTGTCATCTGTGTTCTAAATGGTAAACACACCAATACCCAATTCGATCCGCTATTCCGGCGAGATCACATGTTTAAAATGCCCGTTGAGATGCGCACGCAGTCGCAGCCTTTCCATTTCCTGAACCACCGGGATCAGCCTTTTCAAATGGTTTATCATGTAATGCTGCCGCTCCAGTTCGGTAGGCAGGCAAAGGAACTCATACTCCTGCTCAATGGAAAATCCGACGTGATGCGCCAGATTGAAAGTGACAAATTGTTCTTCCATCTTATCGGGAATCGCGCTGTTGACATTGAGCGTTTGAAA
This sequence comes from uncultured Saprospiraceae bacterium, assembly GCA_964551455.1. Classification (GTDB taxonomy): domain Bacteria; phylum Bacteroidota; class Bacteroidia; order Chitinophagales; family Saprospiraceae; genus JAHDHW01. Next base: position 8,193 of record CAZKDA010000168.1, on the reverse strand, counting down.
AAGTTCATTGAGATTCTCCAGGATGAGGATGGTGAGGTTTGGGTCGCCGACTGCATTGATTTGAACGCGCTCAATGTCGGCTCCGCTGTATAGTTTTTGGGGTGTAACGCTATAATAGTTTCGAATTTTAAAAATTCCCACGCCTCTGGTTTTGATATCCAGTTCACCTTTCGGATGCCTTTTTTCGATCTCGACCAATTGGATCTCCGTTCCAAAGTTCATGATATTGCCGTTTATAAAAGCAGGGATGCCGAAGGTGATGCCGTTTTCATCACATTCCCTGACGAGTTGTTTGTGCCGTGGTTCGTAGATGTGTAAATTCAGGGATTCATTTGGAAAAACCACCATTTTCAGGGGTAGCAATGGTATAAAATCAGTCATTGGATGATTATAAAATTTTGAATGCTAAGGGATTACGGTTTATTATACTACCGGTTGCAATAAATTTGTTTCAAATAGCATTCCTTTTAATATCAATATAGTTTTAGAATTAAAAAGTATTGCTATAATTTTAGAGCTAGTTGCAAAGTTCTTTCCAAATGTTGCGTTATTTTGTTTTTACAAAATTGAAAAAAACTCCTTCTGTCAAAACCAAAACTCAAAAAATTATGCCTCGCGATTTCCGAAAAAACCTCCTCTTTTTTTTGATTCTCCTGCCTTTTTTAAGTTGTAATAACCAAAAAAATATCGGCGACAACCCTGAAAGCATCAGCCCTTATATCTATGCCTACACTTCGGGCGAAATATCGAAGGCGGCGCCCATTCGCGTCCGCTTCACCAATGCGCTCGTAAAAAGCGAGCAGATCGGCGCCCTGGTGGATAAAAACATCATCGAGTTTCAACCATCCATTAAAGGGGAAGCCATCTGGGAAGACGATCGGACGATCTATTTCAAGCCGGACGATCTGCTACCCTCCAAAAAAAAATATTTAGGAAGGATCAACCTGAAAAATTTGTATAATGACCTCCCTCCGGACGCCCGCGTTTTCGAATTTGAATTCCAGGTCAAAGAACAAAATTTTTACGTTCGCTTTTTTAACCTCAAAAGCATGGACCCCGAAGACACCAAGCGCCAACGGCTTGAAGGTTATGTGCAAACCAACGATCTGGCGGAAAACGAAGAAGTGGAAAAGCTGCTGAAAATCAACTTCCCCCAACAACAACCGGAAATCCGTTGGGCGCACTCATCCGACAAGCTGAGACATGACTTTTACATCGAAAACTTAGTTCGAAACAAAGAAGATGCTTTCCTGTCCGTTACCTGGGATGGAAAACCGATGGGGGTAAACAACACCGGCGACAAATCATTCCTCATTCCCGGCCTCAACAATTTCCAGGTGCTGGATGCCCGCGTGGTGCAAGGCGACGATCAATATGTACTCATCACTTTTTCCGATCCTTTGCTGAAATCACAACGCCTTGAAGGAATGGTGACGATCTCTGGGTATTCCGGCAAGCTGAGATACACCGTCGATGGCAACCAACTGATGGTGTATTCCGATGGTCGGCTCAACGGTGAAAGAACTGTGGCGATTGAACCCGGATTGAAAAATGTGAATGATATTCAAATGAAAAACAGAGTCCAATGGAATTTGTATTTCGAGCAGCCCAAACCGGCGTTGCGCCTGGTGGGCAATGGCGTGATCCTGCCGGAAAGCAATGGCCTGATATTCCCTTTCGATGCCATTAGCCTCAATGCCATCGATATCGAGGTTTTCAAAATTTTTAATAACAATATTTTACAGTATCTGCAAACCAGTAATGTCGATGATTATTATTACAATTTGGAGCAGGTCGGGCGCATCGTTTTGCAAAAACAGATCCGCCTCAAAGACATCAACCCCTCAGCCAACAACGAAACCTGGACGAGATACGCGTTGGACCTTAGCCAATTGCTGAAACAGGACATCAACTCCATTTACCAGATCCGAATCGGTTTCCGACCGGAATATACCACGTACAACTGTGAAGGCGCTGACAATCTTTCGGAGGAAGAACTCCAAATGGAAGATCCATTTGACCACTCTGATGATATTCAAAGTATCTGGGATTATGGCTACTACGGTTACAGAGGGTATTATCGCGGGTTCAATTACGAACATCGCCAGAATCCCTGCTACCCGGCATATTACAACCCCGACAACTTCGTGCGCCGAAATATCCTGGCTTCCAATCTCGGCATCATCGCTAAGTCCGGAACCGATGGTGAAATGATGTTTTTTGTAACCGACCTGCGTACTGCAAAATCGCTTTCCGGGATTAATTTAAAAGTTTATGATTATCAGCAACAACTGATCAAAACCATAGTAACGGATGCCAATGGAATGGCCAAAGTAGATTTACAGTCTAAACCTTTTGTAGCTGTTGCCGAACGAGGTGATGAAAAGGGCTACCTCAAACTCCTTGATCCGAATTCCTTGTCGCTCAGCAAATTCGATGTTGCCGGCTCTACCGTTCAAAAAGGGATCAAAGGTTTTATTTATGGTGAAAGGGGAGTATGGCGGCCAGGAGATTCGTTGTACCTCAATTTTGTGCTGGAGGATAAAAACGGCAAGTTACCGAAAAATCATCCGATAACTTTTGAGTTGTACGATCCGCGCTACCAATTGCACCAAAAATTCACTTCCTCCGGAAATGTGAATAATGTGTATCCGCTGGCGATCGCTACGCCTTCCGATGCTCCTACCGGCAACTGGACGGCCAATGTTCATCTCGGCGGAGCTACTTTTTCAAAGACCCTCAAGATCGAAACTGTAAAACCCAACCGCCTGAAAATAAATCTCGATTTTGGTAAAGAAGAATTGCTCGCCTCGGATATGCCGCTGGATCAAAAACTGGCCGTCAATTGGTTGCACGGAGCGCCAGGCCGAAACCTGAAGGCAAAAGCGGAAATGCAAATGAGATCCGTCAATACTTCTTTTAACAAATTTTCCAATTTTGAATTTGATGATCCGGCCCGCGTTGTCACCGATAATTTCAAAACTATTTTTGAAGGGCAGGTGAATGAAAACGGCGAAGCTAATATCAAAGCAGATTTTAGGGGAAATAAATACCTTCCCGGAAAGATGAGAGCCGATTTCAGGGTTCGCGCTTTTGAATCGGGAGGCGGCTACAGCGAAGACAACTTTTCCGTTACGTATCATCCCTTTGACAGCTATGCAGGTGTTTCGGTTCCTGTAAATCGCTACGGCTCGAAACGCATTGATATTGAAAAGGGCGGCACCGTGCAGTTTGCTGCTGTGGACACCAAAGGTGAGGTGATGAAAAACCGCAAATTAAAAGCAGGACTTTACCGCTCCGAATGGCGATGGTGGTGGGAAAACGACAATTCCAATATCAGTCTGTACAACACCAGCACACATTACAACGCACTGGATTCTTTCAGCGTCGTTACGGATCAGAACGGCATGGCCACCTGGAACCTGAAAGTTGGAAGCTGGGGACGTTACCTCGTCAGGGTTTGCGACGAAGTCAGCGGTCATTGCTCCGGTGAATTCTTTTACGCAGGCTACCCCTGGTGGGGTTCTGATGACAATCAGCATCGTGAAGCTGCCGCTATGTTGATGTTTTCGTCAGATAAACAAAAATACAATGTGGGCGAAGAAGTGGAGTTGCGCATCCCGAGCAGTGAGGGCGGCAGAGCTTTGATCTCTCTCGAATCCGGCTCAAAGGTATTGTCCACGCAATGGCTGGACACAGAGGCCGAAGAAACCATTTTCAGGTTTAAAACCAGACCTGAAATGACGCCGACGGTTTATGCTCACGTTTCGCTGATCCAGGAACACGGTCAGGTGGCTAATGACCTGCCGATCCGGCTTTACGGCGTCATCCCCGTCAATGTCGAAGATCAGGAAACGAGGTTGAAACCTGTTATCAAAATGGCAGATGTGCTTAAACCCGAAGAAAAAGTAAAAATAGAAGTTTCCGAAACAAACGGACGCCCGATGGCTTACACGGTTGCCGTGGTGGACGATGGACTGCTGGATCTGACGCGCTTTAAAACGCCGAACCCCTGGGATGTTTTTTATGCCCGCGAAGCGCTCGGCGTTAAAACCTGGGATGTTTACGACCAGGTGCTCGGAGCTTTCGGCGGGCAGCTTGAAAAAGTGTTGAGCATCGGCGGCGATGGCGATGTACCCATTGAAAAAGGAGATTCCAAAGCCAACAGGTTCAAACCCGTGGTTCAGCATTTCGGGCCGTTTTATTTAAAAAAAGGGGATAAGGCAAGCCATGAATTTATTATGCCCAACTATGTCGGTTCCGTCAGGACAATGGTGGTGGCCGCTGACAATGGCGCCTATGGAAATGCCGAAAAAACTACCCCGGTGAGGAAACCCTTGATGATCCTGGCCACGCTCCCGCGGGTGATAGGCCCCGGAGAAAGCCTCAAAGTTCCCGTCAATGTTTTTGCGATGGAAGACAAAGTGAAATCGGTGAATATAAAAATCGAAGAGACCAGTGGGTTGGTTAAATTCACTGGAAGCACTTCAAAACAGGTTTCCTTCTCCCGAACCGGCGATCAACTCATTGATTTTGAAATCGAAGTTCCTGAAAAGGTCGGCATTGCAAAATTCATTGTAACCGCTACGGGAGCCGGCGAAAAGGTTACTCAGGAAATCGAAATCGACGTCAGAAACCCCAACCCCTTCGTAACGGATGTCTATGCGGAAGTGCTCAGTGAGGGTGAAAAATGGGATAAAACCTTCGCAGCTCCCGGCATGGAAGGCACCAATTCCGCGATCCTTGAAGTATCGAATATTCCACCGATCAATCTGGGTAAACGACTGAACTACCTGATCCGCTACCCGCATGGCTGCCTTGAGCAGATCACATCTTCGGTATTCCCGCAGCTGTATGTCAACGACCTGATGGAATTGGAAGATTTGAAGAAAAAAGAGGTTTCTCATAACATCAAAGCAGCCATTGAAAAACTGAAAAGGTTTCAAAATGCAAGCGGCGGTTTTTCATACTGGCCGGGCGAATCTACGGTCCATTCCTGGGCTTCCACTTACGTCGGACATTTTCTGCTTGAAGCGAAAAACCAGGGTTATGCTGTTCCCGAAATTGTCATCAACAAATGGATCAACGACCAGCAGCGCTTAGCCAAAAGCTGGACGGAGTTCAGAAACGACGGCGGCTATTATGGCTCCAACAATATGCTGGAACAAGCGTACCGGCTTTATACGCTCGCCCTTGCCGGACATGCCGAGTTCGGCGCGATGAACCGGTTGCGTGAATCCAGGAAGGTGCCGCAGACAGCGCTTTGGCGACTGGCCGCTGCCTATGCGCTGGCCGGAAAGCCAGAGGTGGGTAGCCAGATTGTTAATAACCTCGGAACGACCGTTGAAGATTATACCGAATTGTCCTACACTTTTGGCTCCCAACTCAGGGATCATGCCATGATCCTGGAGGCGCTGATCCATCTGAAAGACAAAAAGGGCGCTGCCGAAATGATCCTGGATATTTCAAAAAACCTAAGTTCGGAATCGTGGTACAACACACAGGCTACCGCTTACGCGCTGCTGGCGATCGGCAAGTTTACCAAAGAAAACAAAACCTCCGGGCAATTGAAATTTGCCTACCAGGTCAACAATGGAAATATGATCGATGCCGGCTCCCAAAAGTCGATGATGCAGATCAGCATTCCGGTAAAAAATACGGAAAACAAAACCGTTTCCGTGACCAACCAAAACAACGGGGTCATCTATGCCCGCTTGATCGTCAATGGCCAGCCGGTTGTCGGCGACCAGACGGAAGTTTCCAATAAACTGGCTATAGATGTGGTTTATAAAAATATCGACGGCCTGATTGTAAACCCCGAAAAAATTCCGCAAGGTACCGACTTCATCGCCGAAGTCACGGTTTCCAATCCCGGAACGCGTGGTTATTATTACAAAGAAATGGCGCTGTCGCAAATATTCCCTTCGGGCTGGGAGATCACAAATACGCGAATGACCGATGTGGCTGCTTTTCAGAATACAAATATTCCAACCTACCAGGATATTCGCGACGACCGCATTTACACCTATTTTAATATTGGCGCTCAGCAAAAACAAACCTACAGAGTGCAACTCAACGCAGCCTATCAAGGGCGTTATTATTTGCCGAGCATATCCTGCGAAGCCATGTACGATCATACGATCAACGCAAGGAAAAAAGGAAAGTGGGTGGAAGTAGTGGCGGCGGATGCGACGATGGCTTCCAACTGATGTGAAATATTAAGTTACGGGGTCACTTGATCACTTGAAGTGACCCCGTAACTTAACGTGAGTTATGGTTTTGAAAAACCTTAACCTGCATGCCTGAGATCGGGTAAAATGGCAAACAATACAAAGATAAAATGGATTTAACCATTTTTTGCCACCTGTGATTTTTTTATGGCTGTCCTCCGTATCCCACATGGTTATTCAAGACAATCCCGCTTTAGTCAAAAAATATCAGCATTTGACTAAAGCGGGATCGCACAGGCTCTGAAATCTGAATTTTTATATTTGACCTAATCCATAACTCACGTTAACTTAACGTGAGTGGAATCGAAAGTTTCTTACGCCCACGCCGCTGGCCTCGCCGTTTGCCACTGCCTGCCACGCTATGGGCGTGGTCGTTTGCGTGGCAGGCTTTTTCAGGGCTTGTTTTGCGAAAAATTATTCTGTAAAAAATTTGTTTCCAACAACTCTTTTTCCTACCTTCATCGGCTACACTGCTCAGGTGTTAATTTACCTCCCGCAACTATCTGCTTTTTTTTAAAATTATTTTTCAACTTAAAATTTCAAAACAATGAAAAAACACATTCCGCAAACCGTTAAATTTCAAACGCAAACACAACATTCACCGCATCAATTACAAAAGGGTCAAAGGGGTTTGCCCCCCCCCTCGTAATAACAATGTTGTAAATTTTATTTTCTTTACCCTGCTTCTCATGATTTTCATATTTCCTGCAAAAAGCCTGACCGCTCAGGGAAGCGGCAACCTGTTCTGTGGCGAAATCGTAAAAACCACTTCTTTCATGAGTGGTGATACTGCTTTTTACGACCGGTTCGGTAATGCTTATTCGGAAGACGAGCTTGATGTTTCCAGTTACCCCGACGATGTTTTTCTCGAAGATTGCAACAGCGGTATTTTTACCATCCAGTTTGGGGTAGCGGGCAGCGCCCCGGATTGGACTGCTGACGAAATGGAGACCGTTTGTGAAGTATTCCTGTATTTATCGGGATTGGTCACGTCCGGTACAGTTGCATCCGGCATAGTTGTCCGGATCACAAAAGATACGGGATGCCCATCCGCAGCTGCTGCAACGCCTGTGTGGGATTCCGGCTGCGGCGTAGCCAATTCGGTGATTTTTGACCAAATTGCTTTAGGTGTAAACAACTACAGCTACCCGCAAGGGTTTATTTCCGGGATAGTTTGTATGCATCCGGCAGTGAACTGGCATACACTTGCCGATGACTGTTCTCCGACAGATCCATGCATGGGAGAAAATGCTGTTGATCTCTATACCGCAATTCTGCACGAGGGGCTTCACGTACTCGGATTTGCCTCCCGCATTGGCTTGAGCGGCGCTCCGCTCACTGGCGAGTTTTACTCGCGCTGGGACAAGTTTTTGCATTCAACAAACCAGGACGCCTATCTTATCAATCCTCAAAGCTCGACGGATTGTTGCGACCATCACCTTTTCAATGCGCAGGATTTTCCCAGCATGCCGACCAATTTATCGGGTGATTGCTCCATGAACGTTTTCTTTTTCGACGGCTCGGCCAATGTCGCCGAAGTGAATAACGATGCCATATCACCCAGCTTGGACGGCCAGATGGCAAACAAGCTAAGCCACCTTGACAACGACTGCACATCAGGCGCAAACTTCGTGATGAACCCGGAGTTGCCTGCCGAAACAACGAACCGGACGCTTTCAGCGCCAGAGCTGGCTATTTTGTGCGACTTAGGCTACACCGGGGGCAGTTGCGGAAGCTCCTGCGTAATAGTGGCCAACAATGACGGCCCTTATACGCTTATCCTTTCAGAGAGCACAAGTATTACCATCTCTGCGTCGCTATTGCTTAACAACGATGCGTACCCGCAGGATATCACGGTTGCTTCCTGCGGAAACGACCCCGATATCACCGTTACCTTGAACAATGATGTATTCACCGTCGAAGGCTCTGAAACTGGGGTGTTTACTTTTTGTTATACCGTTTC
>CAZKDA010000167.1:6098-10535 GCA_964551455.1 uncultured Saprospiraceae bacterium | reverse complement strand
TTCGTATCGCGGGTTCCACCGTTATTCCTGTTAGAGGAGAAAACCAGTTTTTTGCCGTTGTGCGAAAACATCGGGAAGGCGTCGAATACCGGATCGAACGTGATCTGTTTTAAACCCGTGCCGTCGGTGTTGATGGAAAAAATATTGAACTGCCTTCCGCTATCCGAGTGGTGGTTGCTGCTGAAAAGAATCTTTTCACCGGATGGATGGAAATAAGGCCCCCAGTTGGCTCCGCCGAGTTGTGTCACCTGTTTGAGATCAGAGCCATCGACGTTGCAGGTAAAAAGCTCCATTTCAGTGGGTTGCACCAGCCCTTGACTGAGCAGATCTGTATAGTTTTTCTTTTCAGCTTCGGTTTTTGGCCGTGAAGCTCTGAACACCAGCTTTTTGCTGTCGGGCGAAAAGAAAGCGCCGCCGTCGTAGCCCAGTTCATCGGTCACTTGTACAACATTACTTCCGTCGATGTCCATGGTGAACAATTCCAGGTCTCCTGTTCGCATGGAAGTAAAAACGATCTTTTTGCCATCGGGCGAAACCGTGGCTTCTGCGTCGTATCCGGGGTTGTCGGTCAGTTGTTTTGTAATATTGCCGTTGAGATCAGCAATGAATATATCAAAAGAAGGAAATATTCCCCACACGTATTTGCCGTTTACAAGCCGCGGAACCTCCGGGCATTCTTCGCTGGCATGGTGCGTGGAAGCGTAAAGGATACTTTGGTTTCCCGGCATGAAGAAGCTACAGGTCGTTCTGCCCTTTCCGGTACTCAGCAAAGGCGGCTGATCGCCATCAAAACCATCGACCGGCATTACAAATATCTGGTCGCATGGCGCATTCCATTCCGGGTTTGTGGCCTGGAAAACCAGGTGTTTGTCGTCGAAGCTGAAATAGGCTTCTGCGTTATCTCCGCCGAAGGTAAGTTGTTTTACATTTTTAAAATGCGCCTCATTCTCATAATGTATGGCGCCGCCCGTCTCAGGTTGATCGCCGGACAATTCGGAGTGAACTGAATCCTGGGCGTTGTCATTATTTTCAGTCGTTGGAGCGCAAGCGAAAAACAAAATGGAAAGGACAAAGAAAAATGTAGTTTTGAACATTTGGAAAGCTGTTTAAGTGAGGTTTTAGATAATGGACAATAGACTTTAGACAATAGACTTCAGACTTCAGACTTTAGATTTCAGATTTATGGGAAACACTTACTAAAGGGGTTTATTGAAAAATGCAAAATTAATGGAATTGATAAAAAAGTGGTTAATTGCAAAAAATTACCCCGATGTTTTTACAAAAAGATTGCAAATGAAGATTTTACCCCGCCTGGTCTATGCAATTCCTGTTGTCCTCGGTTTGATTTTTTCAGCCTGCGGGAACAAACCAAAGCGAAATCCGGGTCAGGTTTTTCATTACAACCAGATCAATTCCATCACTTCGCTGGATCCTGCTTTTGCCAAAAGTCAAAACAATATCTGGGCAGTCGATCATCTCTACAATGGCCTGGTGCAACTGGATGATGCGCTTAATGTAAAACCTGCGATCGCAAAGCGCTGGAGCATTTCAGATGATGGAAAAACCTACAGCTTTATTTTGCGCGACGATGTTTTTTTTCACGATGATCCGGTTTTTGAATCGGGAAAAGGAAGAAAAGTGGTGGCCGATGATTTTGTTTACAGTTTCAATCGCATCATCGATGACAAAACCGCTTCGCCGGGAAGCTGGATTTTTAAGGGTAGGGTAGCGGAGGTCGAACCTTTCCAGGCTTTAAATGATTCTACTTTTATCATGAATCTAAAAAGCGCCTTCCGCCCCATGCCGGGCATTCTGACTATGCAATATTGCAGCGTCGTTCCGCGAGAAGCTGTGGAAAAATATGGCAATGATTTCCGAAGAAAACCCGTTGGAACCGGGCCGTTTAAATTCAAAAACTGGCTGGAAAACCAGGTTTTGTTTTTGATAAAAAACGAAAATTATTTTGAAACCGAAGCCGGGAAGCGACTTCCATACCTCGATGCCGTAAGGATCAGTTTCATCGCCGACCGCAAGACAGCCTTTCTCGAACTGATGAACGGAAAGCTGGATTTTTTCTCCGGCCTGGAATCTTCGATCATCAACGAGTTGCTCACACCCAACGGCGAGCTACAACCGGCCAAAAAAGATCAATTGAACTTTTTCAAAACTGCTTTTCTCAATACCGAATATCTGGGGATCAACATGAATTTTGATGACGAAGCCAGTCCGCTCGCCAAAAAGAAAGTGAGGCAGGCTTTGAATTTCGGCTTCGACCGCGCTAAAATGATGCAAAGCCTGAGAAACAATATTGGAAAAGTTGCAAACTCGGGTTTCACTCCCGCAGGATTGCCATCCTTCGATGCCGTGCAGGTGAAGGGCTACGATTACAATCCCGAAAAAGCAAAACAACTTTTGGCGGAAGCCGGTTATCCCAACGGAAAAGGATTGAAACGGATAACCCTGCTGACCAACAAAGATTACGAAGACCTCTGCACTTTCATTACCCGTCAATGGGAAGACATCGGCCTCATGGTGCAGGTGGAAATTGTAGAATCTGCAACCTTGCGGCAAATGATGAGCAAGAGCCAGGCGGCATTTTTCAGAGGCAGTTGGATCGCCGATTACCCTGATGCGGAAAACTACTTTGCGGTTTTTTATGGTAAAAATCCTGCGCCACCCAATTACACACAGTTTTCAAATCCCGAATTTGACAAACTTTATGAAATGGCCCTTCTAGAAAATGATGATGAAAAGCGGTTTGAATTGTACCAACAGATGGATCAAATCCTCATTGAAGAATCCCCCGTCATTTTTCTTTTTTATGACGAAACAGCTTTGTTCACCCGGAAAAATATCGAAGGGTTACGTGTAAATGCTATAAATTTGCTGAACCTGAAAAGGGTGAGGAAAGGTGGGGGATAGTGGTTAGTGGTTAGTGGTTAGTGGTTAGTGGTTAGTAGGGGTTATTAAAACTTGCAACTTGTAACTAGCAACTTTCCGACCTGTCTGCCGCCAGGCAGGCTTCACAGCTTCCCAACTACACGAATCTACGACTTGACAAATCCGCAAAACTTGTGACCCCGACAGGTCGGGGTTATCAACAAATCCGCAAATCGACACATTAACACATTAACACATTACCATATTACCACATTAAATATTGATGCAAAGAGTTATTTACAAGGATATCGGAACCATTTCTTACCAGGAGGCCTGGGATTATCAGCAAAGTCTGTTGGATGAGTTGGTGGCCAGTAAACGCCAATCCAATCAAAAGGATAGGGTTGAACCGCCAAAACATCACTACCTTTTGTTTTGTGAGCACCCGCCGGTTTACACACTTGGGAAAAGCGGCTCCACAGATCACCTTTTGCTTCCTCCTGAAGAATTGCGGCAACGCGGCATAGAATTTTTTAAGATCAACCGGGGAGGGGACATCACCTATCACGGGCCTGGGCAGATCGTGGGTTATCCGATCTTCGACCTGGATCGCTTTTTTACCGATGTGCATAAATACGTGCGGTACCTGGAGGAGGCGATCATCCTGACCATTGGAGAATATGGCCTGAAAGGGGTTCGCAAAGAAGGATTTACGGGAGTGTGGTTGGATGACAAGGATGGCAAAGGGATGAGAAAAATTTGTGCCATCGGCGTACATCTCAGCCGCTGGGTGACCATGCATGGTTTCGCATTGAACGTAAATACCGATCTGGATTATTTTCAAAACATCGTTCCCTGCGGTATCAATGACACAAGCAAAACCGTAACTTCCATGAAAAATGAGTTGGGACAACCGCTGGAAATGGAGGACGTGAAATCAAAACTGAGAAAACATTTTCAAACCTTGTTTGGTTTTGTTTTTGATTAAAAAGTATGTGAAAAGAAAGATTAATATTTTACCGATTGAAATGAAAAAAGATATTCCGCAACATAGAGTAGAGGACTTGGCGATAGCCATTGTACCGGGTGAAAAAGATGACGATCTGTGGAATACATACATCCTCAACCTGAGAGACGAACCCATCACTTCCGTGCTGATCAATTCACGGGGTTACGGAGAAATGGAAGGCGAGGAGATCAAAACCACTATCCTGCGGCATTATTTCGAGGAAATCGGACCGCTTGAGATCAAGATCATCGAACCTATCCAAACTAAACTTTTTGGCATCACGAATGAATATTGGGTGAGTTTTAATTATGATGGTTACATGTACGACAAAAAATACGTATTTGTACAGGGAAGTATTTCTGAGATAAATTTCACCCTGATCCCTTTCATTAACAAACGAGGAGTAATGATTCGCTGATGAATGTGACAGTCCGGCTTTTTTTCTTCCTTCTTTTGTTCAATTCTTTTTCGCTGACTGCTCAATCAGAACAGCGGTATCTCAAACTTGCCGAGCAGGCCAGCCAAAGCAATAATTACAGGGAAGCCAT
>CAZKDA010000167.1:0-5998 GCA_964551455.1 uncultured Saprospiraceae bacterium | reverse complement strand
TTACTCAACAAAGCATTGAAAAACAATGAAGATAATCTGATCACCCTGAGCAACATCGGTTACCTGGCCATAAAATCCGAAAGATTCGAACCGGCGTTGAAAATTTACAATGACCTGATCAAGTCCAACCCTGAAATTGGCATATTATATAATAACCGTGGCTTTATCAAATACCAGTTTGGTTTGCTCGAAGAAGCCCTCGAAGACATCAATTTTTCTATCCAACTGGCTTCTGCGAATGCTTACGCCTACAAAAACAGGGCTTTGGTTTTCCTGGCTAAAAATCAGAAAGACAAGGCTTGCAAAGATCTGTTCATGGCAAAATCGCTGGGATATACCCTCGACCACGATAACGAAGTACTCTGGCTTTTGGCAGAACATTGCCTGGAGGTCAATCGTAAAATTTCGCCAAGGGATTAAGTGCATGCCTGGTTCACAATTATTTTTTAAAACAGCAATTCATAATTCCGGGATTACCCGCCGGAATGATAATTTTGTGCCACCAAACCAGGGTAATATTTTTAAAAATGAACAAAATGAAAGATAAAAAAGTAATCGAATCACAAACGATCATGACCGAAGTGGTGATGCCCAACGACACCAATCCGTTGAACAACCTGATGGGTGGAAACCTCATGCGGTGGATGGATGTGGCCAGCGGCGTATGTGCAGGAAAACATTGCGAAGCGCACGTCGTCACCGCGTCCGTTGACCATGTATCGTTTACAACGGCTATCAAAATGGGCGAAGTGGTCACCATAAAAGCTTCGGTGTCAAGGGCTTTTAACACATCGGTAGAAATATACGTCGAAGTGTTTACCTCAAATATGAAAGGAGGAGATTCCAGGATGAGCAACCACGCCTACTTCACTTTTGTAGCCATCGACGACGAAACCGGAAAGCCTAAGCAAGTGCCGCAGGTGATCCCGCTTACCCGCGAAGAACAACAATTATATGACAGCGCGATGAGGCGCAGAGAGCTTCGCCTCATCCTCAGCGGCAGAATGAAACCCGATGATGCCAAAAACCTGAAACTATTGTTTGCCAATTGATAACGATTCCGGCATGAAGCGATCCAGCCCACAATCTGTTTTCCACAAAAAAAACAATACGTTTTTTCATATCATTTTGATCCTTGCGATTTATCTGGGTTTGCAATATTTCGGCGGAAAAGCGGGGAAGATCATTTTGTACCCCATCGTCCTGCTTGTTACTTTTTTACATGAGTTCGGCCATGCACTTGGTGCGATCCTCACGGGCGGAACTGTACTGGCATTGCAGGTCAGCGAAGACGGTAGCGGCTTTACCAAAACAATGGGTGGTTCGCGGGCGATCATCCTGACGGGTGGATATATCGGGAGCGCCATTTTGGGAAATTTGTTGTTTTATATTGGTGTTAAAAAACCACAGGCAGCGAAGATCACCTTGTACATTTTAGCTTCGACGATGCTGGTCAGCTCGGTGTTCTGGTTCAATTCCTTTTTCACCACAGGTATGCTGATCGTCTTTGCACTGGCTTTGTATTTTTTAGCTAACAAAACAGTTTTCGCTTCTGAGGCTTTGATGTTTTTGGGACTGGCTTCCATCATTTACATCGTCCAGGATTTTAATGTTGGGCCTTCATCTGATCTCCAGGCTTATGCCGAATTGTTCGTGATCATCCCGGCGACAGTGTGGATGTATATCTGGCTGACCATCGTACTCGTGCTGTGCTTTTTCAATTTTCGGATGATCTTAAAAAACCGGTAAGTGCCGGCATCGGCGATCATTTAGGGTTAATTTTCGTATTTTCACTTCAAATAACCTTATTTTTGTTCAGGCGGAAAATCCAATTGAAACTGAAAATATTGCGAACTATCGTTGATTTCAATTGGATTCAAAATGATCCACCGCATGAACTTACAAATTATAATTCAAGATGAAGAACATATACCTACTCGCCCTCATGCTCACCCTCGCAGCAGGATTTTTGATCCTCCAAATTTTTAATACAAAAAATGAAATTCCTGTTACTGAAAAAAAAGATAAGCTGGAGCTAAAAAATTATCCTGGCGACAACTTCTTCTTTCAACGCAGTTTTCCCGACAGGACTTTCGACATCGATGCTTACCAACAAGCTTTGGAAGATGTGAAATTGCTTGCGCATAGCAGATCAGTTGCGTTTGAAGGTTTTGATGCCGAATGGACTACTCAGGGGCCGGGCAACGCCGGAGCGCGGATCAACGCCATTGCTGTTCATCCCGGAAACGACGATATTATTTATGCCGGTTTTTCAGGTGGCGGCATTTTCAAAACCACGGATGGCGGAACCACCTGGAATCCCATCTTTGACGACCAACCTTACCTTGCCATCGGCGATATAACCCTCGATCCCGTCAACCCGGATATCGTTTACGCAGGCACCGGCGACCCCAAAGTTACGGGCTATCCTTTCATCGGCGATGGCGTGTATAAAAGCACAGACGGCGGGATGACCTGGCAGCATCTTGGCCTGACCGAACAGCGGATCGTTTCAAAGATCATCGTCGATCCCACAAATTCTGACATCATTTATGTCTCCTGTCTCGGTTTGCCATTCGAGCGGAACAATGACCGCGGGTTGTACAAATCCATCGACGGCGGAAATACCTGGTCGCAAATACTCTTTGTCAGCGATCAGGCGGGTATTGTTGATTTTTTACTGAACCCAAACAACCCGCAGATCATTTATGCAGCCAGTTGGGACAGGATCCGGAACAACATGGAGTCTATCGTTTCAGGCCCCAACGCTAAAATTTTCAAATCAACTGATGGCGGGAATTCCTGGTTGCAACTAACCAACGGATTGCCCTCCGGGGAACTGGGAAGGATCGGCCTGGCCATGTCAGGCTCAAATCCCGATGTCATTTTTGCGATGTATGTCAATACAGGACATCAGCTTCATGGTATTTATAAAAGCATTGACGGGGGACAAAACTGGAATGCGATCAACACCAGTTCTTCGACGGGTTTGAGCACCAATGCCCTCGGCGGATTCGGCTGGTATTTTGGTCAGTTGAGAGTCGATCCGGGCAACGATAACCGTCTTTACCTGCTGGGTGTAAATTTGTGGACTACCCCAAATGGCGGGAATAGCTGGTCGCGGGCTGCCCCGATCACCGGCCCGAATGCTCCGCATGTGGATAACCACGACCTCGTTTTGATCAATGGCGATGCCTACCTCGGCACCGACGGCGGCATGTACAAACGCAACCAGGGAACCAACCTGTGGGTGGATATTGAAAACATCCCGGCAACCCAGTTTTACCGCACGGCTTATAATCCGCACCAGATCAATACTTATTACGGAGGAACACAGGACAATGGCACTCAGGCAGGAAATGCCCAAACGATCAACGACTGGGATCATCTGCTGGGCGGTGATGGCTTCCAGGTCGCATTTCATCCCACCGATCCGGATGTCATGTATGCCGAAACCCAAAACGGCAATATTATGATGAAACTCAATGCTGCCAGTGGTTTTTTCAACGCTACCAATGGCATCAACTTCAGCGACCGAAGGAATTGGGATATGCAGTACATTATGAGCAGCCACAACCCGAATGTTTTATATACAGGCACTTACCGCGTTTACAGAAGTGAAGAAGATGGTTACCCGCTCTGGTCAACCATCAGTGGCGACCTCACGGATTCCATCATTTATGGCAATAATTTTCATACGATTTCCACTTTGGCGGAATCTCCTGTAAACGCCGATTTTCTCTACGTGGGCACTACCGATGGCAATGTCTGGAGAACGCTCGACGGCGGCACAACCTGGGATTCTATCCATGCAGGCTTGCCCAACCGCTATGTCACTTCAATCATAGCATCGCCTGATTCGGCAAGCCATGTATTCGTTGGTCATTCCGGTTACAGATCAAACGATTTTATTCCGCATATTCATTACTCTACGGACAATGGAACTACATGGCAGGACATTTCCGGCGACCTTCCACAGTTGGCCATTAATAACATCGTCGTCCTTC
Organism: uncultured Saprospiraceae bacterium; assembly: GCA_964551455.1. Classification (GTDB taxonomy): domain Bacteria; phylum Bacteroidota; class Bacteroidia; order Chitinophagales; family Saprospiraceae; genus JAHDHW01. Next base: position 1,991 of record CAZKDA010000167.1, on the reverse strand, counting down.
CGGGATATGGCAACCAGGTTATTTTTGTCGCGACCGACGGAGGCGTTTTCGGTACTTTGGATGGGGGCGGTTCCTGGGAGCGGCTGGGTTCCAATTTTCCCTATGTGCCAGTGTATGATATCGATTGGAATGTTGGAAAAAATGAATTGATCGCCGCTACTTTCGGGCGCTCGCTACTCACGTATCCACTCGATTCCATCGACTTTTCACAAATGCCGAACCTTGTGCCATTGGCCGGAATGATAAAAACTGAAAATGGAGAAAATGTCGATTCGGTGTTAGTAAATTTGAATGGTGAAGTTACGGATGAAATGCTGGCTAACGGCAATTTTGATTTTGAAGTACCTTTTGGAGCGGACTGTACCCTGGTTCCAACAAAAGATATTAATATCCGCAATGGTGTTACTACCATCGATATCGTCAATATCCAAAGGCATATTCTTTTTATTGAAGCGTTGGATTCGCCGTACAAGATCATTGCAGCGGATGTAAATCGCTCGGATGCAGTAACAGCTTTCGACCTGGTGAACATGCGGCAGGTGATCCTTTTCATCGCCGATGAATTTCCGGATAACGATTCCTGGCGGTTTGTACCTGAAAATTATGTGTTTTTCGATCCCGAAAATCCACTCACTGAAGATCCGCCACATTATCTCGATTTGCCGAATGTGACCGGAAACGACATGGCAAACTTCATCGGAATTAAAATAGGCGATGTAAATGGAAGCGCTAATCCCAATGACTTTGGTTTGGCTGAAGATCGAAATTTCGAGGATACGCTCTTTCTTTATACCGACGACCAACAAGCCCGGAAGGGTAGCGAGGTCATTATTCCTTTTCAAACAAACCTTAAAGAAAACATTATCGGTTTCCAGTTTACCATTGAGTTCGATGCCGATGCTTTGCGATTTGAGGGTTTTGAAAAAGGGATTTTAAATAACATCAGCGAGGAAAATTTTGGTTTTAAATATCTGGACAAAGGCCGGATCACGGTGAGTTGGAACGACATTGAACCTGTAGAATTTCCTCCTCACGAATCGCTTTTCGCATTGAAATTCAGCGCGTTAACCGACATCAAGCTGAGCGAAGCAATTGCCGTTTCATCGAGCCTGACAACCAAAGAGGCTTACAACGGATATCTCCAGATCATGGACATCGGCTTTGAAATAAAAAATCCGGATGACAAAACCACCGGATCTGATCCTGCCATTGACATTTTCCCTAATCCTTTCAGCGAAGAAACGACTTTGCAATTCGATGTAGAAAACGAAACCTTCGCTCAAGTGACGATTTTTGATTTGAAAGGTGAAACGATCCATTTTATAGAAAAGCAGCTATCGAAAGGGCAAAGCCAAATTCAATTGGAAAAGACAATATTTAAAGAAAGCGGCGTGTATTTCGTTCAGTTGAATATCGGCCATGAAGCTCCGCAGACCAGGAAGATCATTTTTTTAGATTAAAAAAAAACACATATTTCTGAACTCTTTTCAAGGATTGCCGTAAGACTGTTTCAGTTACACCAGACTTGAAAATCGAACACCATGGAAACACAATTGCTCGTCCTTATCCTCCTGGCCGGAACCGCCGCACTCAATTGGGAAATAATCTCCGACAACGAAAATAGCTTTCGCGAAGATGATTGATCCGTTTTGGTCAAAGTATCCATTTGGTATTGCTTTGTGATTTCAAATTTGACGCCTGTCTGCCGAAGACTTACAGGCAGGCAGAATATTTTCTATACGCTTGATGGCCTTATCAAAGCCGCAAAACTCAAAGCTATTCAATAAAAAAAAGCGCCCGGTTTTCGCTGCGACGCTCCTTTCGCTAATCAGAGATTAGCCGCTACTGCGGCCTGCCTGCCCTGCCTCAGCAGGCAGGTTGAAGTTTTAAAAACTTACCGAGCAAGGAAGACTTTGGGACAGCAGGTTATTTACTCCGGCCAGAGGCCTCGATGATATTGCACACCACCTCAGAGAGGTGGCGCGAGCGGG
>CAZKDA010000166.1:0-10535 GCA_964551455.1 uncultured Saprospiraceae bacterium | reverse complement strand
ACCTATATATTTACTGATAGCCATACCCTTTCTGCTGGTTTTAGTTGGGTTGGAAATGCTGGTCAACCGGATCAAAGACCAGAAACGTTTTAGCCTCCCGGATTCGCTGACCAATCTGAGTTGCGGTATCGGCAACCAGGGCTTGAACCTTTTTACGGAAGGCTTGAAGATCGCGCTCTATGTCGATGTGTATGAGCATCTTGCGTTTTTCCAGCTTCCGAATACTTTTTGGGCATTTTTGCTTTGTTTGTTGCTGTTCGATCTGGCTTTTTACTGGGAACACCGGTTCAGCCATGTGATCAATATATTGTGGGGTACGCATGTGGTGCATCATTCCAGCGAAGAATACAACCTGACCATCGCCCTGAGAAGGTCATGGATTTCAGATATCATCGTCATTGTTTTCTTCTTGCCGATCCCCTTTTTCGGATTCGACCCCGTGACTTTCGGCGCCACGGTGATCGTGCACAATGTTTATCAGTTTATCCTTCATACGAAAGCGGTGAACAGACTGCATCCAATTGTGGAATATATCATGCACACGCCTTCGCACCACAGGGTACATCATGGCAAAGAGCCAAAGTATATCGATAAGAACTTTTCAGGAGTTTTTATTTTTTACGACCGTATATTCGGCACTTTTCAAAAAGAAGAGGAAGAACCCACTTATGGAATTACCACGCAACTTACTACCAATAATCCCGCTTTGATAAATATTCATTACTACCGCGATCTTTTCAGGAATTTGGGGAAGATGCGCACCTGGAAAGATAAATTGAAATTGCTGTTTGGTAAGCCGGGATGGTTTCCGGATTATCTGGGAGGGTATGTGGCACCGCCGGAGGTGGATAAAAAGTCTTACCGAAAGTACGTTCCGAAAACACCACGGATTTTAAATCAATACGTTACTTTCCAGTTTCTGCTGAATTTTACGGCGCTGTTGTTTTTTATAGTGATGAAAAAGGTATTGGAAAAACAATTGGGTTATCCCCTCCTTTCGCCAGGTTACGAATACCTGTTTTTCGCAGTGATCGCATTGAGTTCAGTAATCCCTATCGCCCTGTTTGACCGAAAGGACTGGATAAAATTTGCGGAATACGCCAGACTGGCTTTTATCTTTGGGCTGTTCAATGTGTTTTCTTACCAATATTTCACACAATGGTATTGGATGGCTTTTATTACATCGACTATGCTTTTCGTGGTAATGGCCTTTTGGTTTAAAAAGGTTTGGCAAAACCGATTCGCAATGCCTCAGGGAGAATTGGAATACAATCTTAAGAAAATATAGATTTTTAATTCTGCGGGTGTTCAAAAAAATAAACCTGCCTTTGCCGGCAGGCAGGCCACAAAAGGACACAAAGAACCTGTCTGCAACAGGCAGGCACAAAAGTTGTTTTTTTTCTTTTGTTCCCTTTTGTTTCTTTTGTGGTTTTAAAAAATAAAAAACGCTCTAAACCACTCAGGCGTTTTGCGCTGCGATTTTTCGCTCCGAGAGTTTTTCCATGTTATTTAACCCCTCTTGAACCAGCGGCGAATTACTGATGAGATTGATCATTTTGTCATTGATCTTTTTGACAAAACCTTCCAGTGGTCTCACGAAATCGACGAAAAGAACTACCCGATAATTATCTGTATTGTTCCAGACTTCGTGCTCATAAGTATCGTCAAAGATGAGGCTTTTGCCTTCCTCCCAGTAGCCGAAGTCTTTGTCCACACGGATTTTTACTTCACTGATCGGTTCGGGAACGATCAACCCGAGATGGTATCGCAATACACCGGCATACGGACCGCGATGCGGAGGAATGTGTTTTCCCGGAGCCAGGATGGAGAAAAACGCCGTTTTCATGCCTGGGATCTGTTCCACTAGCTTTGCCGTTTCCGGACAACGCTGGATGTTATTTTCGATCTTGTAGCCGTAGCCGTACAAGAAAAAGGTTTTCCAAAGCCCCTGCTCGGCATCGATTTTTTTCTGGTCGGGCGATACTTCCAGGAAGTTGGGAATGTTCTCCCTGTCTTTCATCACTTCGTTCAATTCTTCGCGGATGATGTGCCAGTTGTTTTCGAGCTGCTGCACCCAGGGAAATTGCTCCTTGTCGAAAAAAGTTTTATCGCCGACGAGCGAGCGCTTTTTGATCAACTGCTCCAGCCCAAGGTATGAATTGCGGCCTAATACCTGGTAGTGCAATTTGATATATCCTTTTAGCAGGTTTTGAAAGAATGATTTCATGGTTGTCCATAGTTTGTTTGATGAATAATTTGGTGCAAAATGCGGTTTTGGATTGATAGCCCCGTCAAAAATTTTGCGAAAATTAACAAGTATTCGAGAATATTTCCGATTCCCCTTTCAGAATTTTCAGTAAACTTTTTTTGACAAAAAGATCAGGCGCTTTCCGACTTCGTTTTTTCAAATAAAAATCCGGTTCTTTTTCAAAACACTCCGATTAGCTGAACATACAGAAACCTTCCGTTGGCAGGCGCATCATTTCACCGTCAGTTTTTGGAAATTACAGTTTTGCTCACCAAATATCCCGTTGTAAATACTGAAACGGTAGCGGTATTTTCCCGACTCCGCCGGAGCCTTGAAGTTTACCTGGAACGAACGTTTTTCTCCGGCCTTCAGGATTTGCAAAGGAAATTCCGGCAGCGCCTGACCAGAGCCGATCAACTCATTCCTATTGGGCTGGAAAATGAAATACCGTAGCTCGTGCTGCTTTCCGTTGTTGGGTATGAACTCGATGTCTTTATTTGTAGGATTGTAAAAATCTATTTCCATGGTTGCCGTTTCTTCCGGCGCCATTTTCCGGACGGGATCTTTGATTTTGATCCTCACCCGGTCGGTGTAATAAAAATTGAGGAAGGTGTCGAATTTTACTTTTTCGATCTGATCGCCGAGCCAAATACCTTCGGGATCATCTTCAGCCACAACGTTCAGGAGCAGCACGGTTTTTCCCTGTAGATTTTCTTCGGCTTCGCGATACAGGTTGTATTGGTTGCCGGAACGCATCACCGTGTTCACCGAATGTCCGTTGCCGTCGGCATAAAACTGGTATTTTGAAGGGCGCTGGTAATTGTTAAAAGTAATCACCGGGGTTTCACCTGCCAAAGTTTTCAAGTCCTTTGCCCATTGTTCCCAACCGTGAAATTCATCGCTGATCCTCACGAGCCGCTTCGGCAATACTTCAAATGCCAGGATGATGCGAAAAGCAAAGATCAAAACCAGCGTTACCAGGGAAAGCCGGTAAACCCAGGTCACCAGTTTTTTATTATTTTTAATAAAATGATAAGCCAGGTAAAACAAAGGGATCATGCCCATGGCCGTCCAGTTGGCTTCTACCCTGCCCCTGAGACTGTTGAACAGAAAAAAACCGAAAACACCGTAAAAAAGCCATTTCATCGTTCGTTCAAAACGGTTTTCAGCATTGCATTTAAAAGCTGCCCAGAAGATTACAAAACCCATGAACGGACCGAAAACCAGGAGTTGCCCGAGCAAATATTCGAATATAAAACCAATGCGGTAAGGCTCGCGTGAACGATCCATCAGATGAAACCTGAAGGTCGGAAAATCATGGATATATTGCCAGTAAAAATGTGGCAGCAGCAAAATCGTTGCGCCGCCCACAATCACCCAAAAGCTCTGTCTTTTCAACAAATGAAGATTGGCCAGTAAAGCAAAAAACAGCACAATGATGCCGTGATATTTACTGTATCCAATAGCCGCTACCACCACAACCAGTGCCAAAGTATATTGCCATTTGTCTTCTTCCAGATAATATTTCAACAACAATATAAATATGCTTACCGTCAGCATAAGCGCACTATCCGGCGCTGCGACAAAGCCGAAATGAGCGATCGCACAACCAAACACCATAGCAAAGAAAAGCAGGTTGTTTTGCGGTGAAACGGTCTTCCATATACACCAGATCGAAACGACATTTGCAACTACAATAAAAAGCCTGACTCCCAGTTCATTTTCCATCAGCCAATACCCCAGCGCGATAAGCAGTGCCGAAGCGGGCGGGTGATCGAAATAACCCCATGCGAGATTTTGGGAATAAACCCAATAATAAGCTTCATCATTCGCCAGTTCCGTAAAATAACTTTGCAGGATATTGACAAAAAAGACAATACCAATGTAAAAAAGCGGATTTTCCGTCAGGTTTTTTGTTTTGCTCATAGCCCGCAAAAATAATAAAAATCGCAAAGCGCAAGGAAGTTTTAGCGGAAGGTGATGTGATAATGGGGTGATGGGGTGATCCCGATTTCATCGTCCCGCTTTTTCTCGAAAAAGCGGGATTCGCTCCGATGGGGTGATTAACAATCGTGTGCCTGCCTGTACTGCTTCGGCAGGCCGCTGCAAGGGGTATCAACAAATTAGCAAATCAACAAATTATAAATTACTATTTTAGGGCAAAAAAAACAATGAATTATGGCAAATCAATACACCAGCATGGAAAACCTGGATTTTCTGCTGAAAGAAGTACATCAAATCGCGGACATTTTACAATTAGAACGTTATCGCGATCACGACCTCGAAAGCATCGACATTATGCTGGATGCTGCAAAAGACCTGGCGGACCAATACTATTTTCCGTACTTCAGGGAGATGGACGAGCAGCCCGCGAGGTACGAAGACGGAAAGGTCGTGGCACATCCAAAGCTCGGAGAGATCATCAGCAATACCGCAGAATCCGGATGGATCGGCCCTTGTTTTAGTTACGAAAATGGCGGCATGCAACTTCCGCAAATGGCTTTTCATGCAGCCAGTCATATCTTCCAGGCAGCTAATAATAACGTGGTTGGTTACAACAACCTCACCACCGGTTCGGCCAACCTCATCCTCACTTTTGGCGATCAACAACTGACCGGTATTTTTGTGCCTAACATGCTTTCCGGCAAATGGATGGGCACCATGGCGCTCACCGAACCACAGGCAGGTAGCTCATTGTCTGACATCACCACGTCGGCGAAACCTGAATCGGACGGCACCTATCGCATCAATGGACAAAAAATCTTCATCTCCGGAGGCGATCATCAGTTTGCTGAAAACTTCATCCATCTGACGCTCGCCCGCATCGAAGGCGCTCCGGCAGGAACCAAAGGCATTTCGCTTTTCGTAGTGCCAAAATTCCGCCCGGAAAATGATGGCTCGTTGACCTACAACGATGTCTTTGCAGCCGGCGATTTTCAAAAGATGGGACAAAAAGGTTACACCACGACCCACCTCGTTTTTGGTGAAAAAAATGATTGTAAGGGTTATCTGCTTGGCAAACCGCACCAGGGTTTGAAATACATGTTCAAAATGATGAATGAAGCGCGGATCGATGTTGGATTGACCGCTGCATCTACGGCTTACGCCGCTTATTTTGCTTCACTGCAATATGCCAAAGAGCGCCCGCAGGGCAGGCCACTTCAAAGCTCCGGGCGGAAAGACGTCACCGAAGAACAAACGCTAATCATCAACCACCCCGACGTGCGGCGAATGCTGCTTTTACAAAAAGCTATCACGGAAGGTTCGCTGAGCTTGCTCTTCGAATGTTCGCGCCTGGTCGATCTACACCGTACTGCGGAAGGCGATGAAAAAGAAGACTACCACATGTTGCTCGAATTGCTGACTCCAATCGCCAAAACCTATCCTTCCGAAATGGGTCGTGAATCCATCAGCAACGGATTGCAGGTGCTGGGCGGATATGGATTTTGCAATGACTTTCCGCTTCAGCAATATTATCGGGACATTCGGATCATGTCGCTCTATGAAGGCACTACAGGTATCCAATCTCTTGATTTGTTGGGCCGTAAAATCCCAATGAAAAATGGAAAGGCTGTGGAACTGCTTTTACAAAAAATGACCGAAACCATGAAGAAAGCCTCGAAGATTGAATCTCTCCGGCAATACGCAGACACACTCGCCAACAAGCTCAAAATGATCGATAAAGTGATCCGCCACCTGACTCCTTTTGCTATGAAAGGAGACTATGAACGCTACCTTGCCGATGCAACGGTTTTCATGGAAATGACGGGTATCATGGTGATCGCCTGGCAGTGGTTGAAACAAGCAGTTGTGGCGCATGAAATATTGGGTTCAGGAAATCCAAAATTTGACGCTTTGTTTTACGAAAGCAAGATCCATACGATGAAATTTTATTTCAGGTACGAATTGCCGAAAACCACCGCTCTGTCAGAAACACTGCTCGACCCGGAGTCTCTGACGATCTCAGGAGACAAGGAATTGATCCTTTGAAAAAGTGGGGGAAATGAGAGGCTGGATACAATAAGCAGTGTGAAGTGTGAGTGTGAAGTGTGGAGGATATTTTAAATTTTGCGAACCTTGCGGATTCGTAGCGGCCTTTGCGGTTAAAAAACAAACAAGCCATTTTAGGTTTTTTGCAAAAATGAAGGAAGTATTATAAAAATAATATTTTAAAAAGTACTTTCGGGTTTCAATTATAACTCTAACCCAAAATGCAATAAAATGAGCCTGGAAACCATCCTGGAAAAACTCAACGAACAAGCTGGAAATATTTCCCCCATCGGCGCTACGGTGAAATTTGTGGTGGATGAACACCATATTTTTGTCGATGGAACCTCAGATAAAAATATCGTCACCAACGAAGATCGCGATGCGGATTGTGTCATTTCCACTACATTGGATACGCTCGAAAAAATGAAAAGCGGCGACCTCAATCCCATGATGGCCGTAATGACCGGCAAAGTAAAGATCAAGGGAGATATAAGCCTGGCAATGAAGCTGCAATCAATGTTGGGCTAATGTCTGTTACATCATTATTTTCCTGAAAACGATATCTACCCTTCGGTTTTTCAGCTTACCTTCCCAGGTATTGTTGTCATAAACCGGACTTGATTCACCGAAGTCTTTGATGAAGATAACTTCTCTTAAAATGTCTTTGGCTACCAATTGCTCAACGGTCGTTGTGCTGCGCATTTCCGAAAGCCATTGATTGTATGCTTTGCTTCCGATATCATCAGTATGGCCATGCACTTCGATCTGGAACTCATGGATGTTGGGAATACTATTTAAAAAATCATCCAACAGGCCGATCTGTTCTTCATCAATGCGGTAATCTCCGCCGCCAAAAAAAATGCTGTGGATGTAAACCGGCTCACCTTTAGCCTGTGAAAAAGCGATACCATAAGATGTAAATAAAAACAACAAGGTAAATTCCAATTTCATAAGGCTATGGTTTTCTTTCAAGATTAGCAATTGCAGATAAAAACAGCAACCTGTTTCTTTCAAAAAGGTTTTATTTTTTGTCAAAAACCGGGCATTTGACAATAATTTTTTTAACCAAAAGACAGCGTTTATTATTTTTGATACAATTCACTGCGATTGTGATCTTGATCTTCCCGACTTGATTTTCATTGAAATTTCTTTGATATTCCTATATCCGCCCATGAATGATAATAAGGGCGAAAACTTACGTTTCAAATGCTCAGATTGTTTATCTTTGTAAATATTGATGGAATGCACTGAAACCAAGAGACTTACAATTTTTAATTAAACTTTAATCCCTCCGCATGTTTGAAAATAAAAGACCGGGATTTATATCAAAAACGCCATACCTCAATGGTTACGGGTCTTTTCTTTTGGCCATATTTCTGTTTGTTGGAAATGCCAGTTCAAACGCCCGAAATTTGGGTATTCCTGCCGAGACGAATCTTTTAGAAAATATTTCCAAGATTGAAAATCCGGAAAACGAAATTTGCCCGATCGTACTTTTCATAGAGCCGGTTTCAAGGATTTGCATCGATTCAAGTACGACGCCTCTGCAATTGACTTACACCATTTACGGGAGTGACGGATCGGGGATAGGCGTTTGGAGCGGTCCCGGGATTATCGATCCTGAAAACGGGATATTTGATGCCAATGCCCCATCGGCCATTATCGGAAACAATGTTATCAATTTTACTTTTGTCGAAAACGGCTGCGTCGTTATTGAAAATACCACGATTCCGGTGAGTCATGCGCCTGATGCGGGTTTCAATGTCGATTCTCCTGCCTGTGCCGGACAACCGGTTCATTTGACTGCCACCGCTATACCCGGTGGAATATACGACTGGGATTTTGACGGAGGCCATTTGATTTCAGGGACAGCAGAAGGCCCTTACGAGATAACCTGGCCAACCGAAGGCTATTATTTGATCACCTTGAACCTGAAAGATGAAAACGGCTGCACATCTTCCGATACGCAATCCATCGTTATCAAATCCCCATTGCCGCTTCCTGAAATTGAATGTAGCGCTACCACTTCTTCCATTACTTTCAATTGGGAAGATGTGCCGGGAGCCACAGGGCATGATGTTTTGCTGTTGCAAGGCCCTCCCGGAATCCCATCCGGTAACCAATACTTTGTTTCAAACCTATTGCCGGGAGGAGATTCCGTAACCATACAGGTAAGCGCCCTGGGGCCACTACCTTGCGGAAACAGCATTACAACCAAAACCTGCTACACCCAAGATTGTCCTCCATTGGCCATCGACATTCAGAAACCAGAGAATATCTGCCTCCAACCGGGTTTGCCGGACATCATGCTGGAAGCTAATATTGAAAATCCAAACCTATCCGCCACCTGGAGCGGTAACGGCATTATTGACCCCGTGCAGGGGATATTCGATCCCAACCATCCTGCAGTCGAGTTGGGTCAGAACAAGGTCATTGCAATGATAACCGACGGAGTTTGTGTTTACAAAGATTCCACAACGGTCGATGTTTTCCAGATTCCGGAAGCCGATGCCGGGCCAATAGCCGAGATCAATTGCACCAATCAATCCGTAGCGCTTTCCGGTAACGCATCCGGTTCAAACCTGTTTTATAAATGGACAGGCCCTTGGATAATTACAGGTAATAACACATTATCGCCCCTTGTCGGCCTTCCGGGAAAATATCATCTTACCGCAACCGACACATTGGCCGGTTGTTCGGCTATCGACTCGGTGGTTGTTGGCATTCACCACAATGTACCTTTGGTTAACGCAGGGCCTGACAAAGCAATAACTTGCGACAGCGCCACCGTCACATTACAGGGAAGTGGTTCGGAAGGTTATAATTTTATGTATATATGGCATGGGCCTGGTATCAATTCTTCCAATCGCAATCTTAAAAATCCGGTTGTAGAAATTCCCGGAGAATATTTCCTGCAGGTAGTGGAAACAACTAGCGATTGTTATTCGCCAAAAGATTTGGTAATAGTGGAGGAAAACACCGACCCGCCACCGGTTGAAATTTCTTATGCGATCGATGTGGAAAACTGTGAATTAACCGGAAATCATTTTATCGGGAATTCAATTCCGAACGGAAGTTATATATGGCTGGACAAAAACAACATTGTCATTAACGACGGCAATACCTTCCAAGCGGATTCCAGCGGCACATACATTTACCTCGTCAAAGACAACGAAACAGGTTGTGTAAACTCGGATACTATCACTACTTCGGAGAATATTCCTTATCCTGATTTACAATTGACCATAAATGAAGTGCTCGACTGCGACACCAGAGAAGTAATTTTAGACGGGAGCTTTTCCTCCTTTGGCGAAAGCATGGTTTATTCGTGGCATGGCCCCGACGGAGGAATCACCGAAGGTATGGACACCAATATCGCGACGGCTGTTCTCCCCGGAAATTACACGTTCACTTTGATCGATACCACCAATAATTGTTCGGGCCAAACCACTGCACAAGTGATGGAAATTTTCAATGCGCCGGTAGCTCATATTGAAAACCCTGGGCTGATAGATTGTAATATCCGCGAAATAACCCTTGACGGCTCTGCTTCGACCAGTCATATTGATCCTGCGGAATTTCAATGGCTAAGGGATTTTATCACGATTTCGGAAGAGCCTGTAATCACCGTAGATCAACCCGGAACCTATACTTTAATCGTTCGCAATTCAAACAACGATTGTTTTGATACTACTTTCGTAAATGTGGAATACAATTATCCGCCTGTTGAAAATGGAACCTTCAACATTTCTCCGCCCACTTGTTTTGGTGAAAAAGACGCCATCCTTGTTTGTGAAACAATTACCGGCGGATCGCCGCCTTATCTTTATTCCATCGACAAGGGCCAAAATTTTGAAACTACCAACCAGTTTTATAACCTAAGCGCCGACTGGATTGATTTTGTTATTGAAGACATTAACGGTTGTCAGTGGGATACCGCTTTGTTTATTGAACAACCTGATTATTTACAGTTGAGTATCGGTCAGGATCTGGTTTTAAATCTTGGAGATACCTTAGAACTGACCGCCGAATATAATATTCCGGACAACGAAGTCGATACGATCATCTGGTATCCTTCCGGAATTTTTCAATGCCTGGAAGATTTTGAATGTTCGGAAGTGTTTTCTGTTCCTTTGCAATCTTTTTATGCTCGCGCAACCCTGATCGATCACAACGGATGCCTTGTTCAGGATAAAATCAAAGTGGAGGTCAGCAGAGAAACCATCGCTTATATTCCTAATGTATTTTCACCAAATGGCGATAACACAAATGACAAATTCACCATTTACGCCGGAAA
>CAZKDA010000165.1:1866-10542 GCA_964551455.1 uncultured Saprospiraceae bacterium | reverse complement strand
ACCACAACACCACAACACCACAACACCACAACACCACAACACCACAACACCATAATACCAAATTAACAAATTAACAAATCAACAAATTAGCAAATTAGCAAATTAGCAAATCAAAAAAATAATCATCATGCAAACCAAATCATTGCTTATGCTGGTCGCCGGAATCGGGATCGGGGTTATCGCCGGATATTTGTTCTTTGCAAACATAAATTCCAAAGAAGATAAAATACAGCCATCAGAACAGTCCGCTGCATCCACGCAAGTACAAACCTACACCTGCGCCATGCACCCACAGATCCGCCAAAATGAACCCGGCCTTTGTCCAATTTGCGAAATGGAACTCGTACCGCTGGACGCCGCAGCTTCCGACAATCCCTTGCGGATCGAAATGACGAACGAGGCCGTAAAGCTCGCCAATGTTCAAACCACCGTAGTCGGAGAAAGCACAGACCGAAAGGGAAAAGAACTCCGGTTATCCGGAAAGATCAAAGCAGATGAGCGGATGGTTTCCAGCCAGGTCGCGCATGTTCCGGGAAGGATCGAAAAATTGTTTGTCACCTTCACCGGCGAGCAGGTTGCGAAAGGGCAGCCGCTGGCGGTGTTGTATTCTCCCGAACTGATCGCTACCCAGCAAGAGTTGCTGGAAGCTGGAAAGTTGAAGAGTGTAAACCCGGAACTTCTTCAGGCCGCCCGCAATAAGCTCCGCTTCTGGAAGATCGACAGCGCTACCATCGACAACATTGAAACCGAAGGGGTTATCCGGGAAACTTTTACGGTATTTGCCGATGCCTCTGGCGTTGTTACACAACGGAGGGTTGCAGTCGGTGATTATGTGCGAAGGGGTGAACCACTTTTCGATCTGACTGACCTCAGCAAAATGTGGGTTTTATTTGATGTTTATGAAAACGACCTTTCGCACATCAAAATCGGCGATCAACTGGAATTTTCAACGCCAGTGATCCCGGGCAAGACGTTCCGTGCTGCCATCACTTTTGTCGATCCTTTTATCAATCCCAAAACCCGCGTTGCAACGGTCCGGGCAGAGGTGAGCAATGCTGCCGGGATACTCAAACCAGAAATGTTCGTCACGGGATTCCTTCAAAAAAAATCCGATTCCGGCAAGGGCTTGACCATTCCAAAATCCGCGGTACTCTGGACAGGAAAAAGATCGGTTGTCTATGTAAAAGTCCCGGAAATGGCAATTCCATCGTTCGAATTCCGTGAGATCGGGGTCGGCGAATCGCTGGGTGAGAACTACGTCGTTTTGGAAGGACTGAAAGCAGGGGAAGCCATTGTCACCAACGGCAGTTTTACGATTGATGCTGCCGCCCAGTTGAACAATCAAAATAGCATGATGAACCGGTTGGTGAAAATAAGCGGCACAAAACAAAAACATTTTCAGGATTTCAAATCAGAAGCTCCGGCGCTTTTCAAATATCAACTGGATGCGGTTGCATTGCAATATATTACACTGAAAGACGCCCTTGTGCTTTCCGATGCCAAATCAGCCGGATCGACAGCCGAAGCGTTCATCCGCGAACTGACAAAGGTGGATATGAACCTTGTAAAGGGCGAGGCGCACTCCTTTTGGATGGAACAACTTAATGCGCTGCAAACGCATGGTGAAAAAATCTCGGAAAGCATGGATATGGAACTTCAACGGAAGCAGTTCGAATTTCTTTCTACTGCGCTGATTCAAACTTTGAGCGCTTTTGGCACTAACCACGATAGCTTTTTTGTGCAACATTGCCCTATGGCTTCCGATGATGATGGCGCCGATTGGATCGCCCTGGAAACAGAAATCCGCAACCCGTACTTTGGCGACAAAATGTTGAAATGCGGCTATGTGAAGGATACAATTGGCGGGGAGTGATGGGACATGAGTTAAAAGTAATGGGTTATACGCTATGGGTTATTGGGGCCGTTCTTGAAACTCTTGATTTTAAACAATAAAAAATGTTAACGAAAATTTGTTTGTTGCCCAAATGGAACCTATTTTAGCATTACAGAATTATATAATGCAATTTTTGAAATAACCCAACTCTGATTTTGAATTATTTTATTTTTTAATTATGAAATTTCAGAATTTCTTCTAAATACAAGCATTCAAAAATTCTGTGTTTTAATTTACTTTTTTTGACAAACGAATTTTTTTTCATTTTATAACAATCGGGTGAATTCTGTAATGAGCGAAGCATTTAACAATGTTTCGCTCTTTTTTTTGTTTGGAGGGATTTGTTTTGCAGCACAAAAAAAAACAGGCTGAAAGCCAAGCTCCAGCCTGTTGTAAACCAAATTAAACCAATATTGATAAAACCAAGTTCTTCTGTGTAGCTATGAAATGTCAGCGAAATCAAAAATTGAAATGTGCTCTGATCGCCGTTGCTTACATTTTTTGATTAAATTAGATTATTAAAACTAAGCAAGCGGCTTGGATAAAATTCAATCAAAATCCTGGTCATTTACAATACCGAGCCAGCCGACAAACAAGATAAACAATTCATTAACAGTGATTTAAAAGCCGATAAATTACAATGCCCAGCATACATTCCGAGCCTTTGTTCGTATTGATAAAAACGCTTTCAAAATCCGAAAAACGCAATTTCAAGTTGTACGCAAACCGGATACACAGCCAGGATGAAGTAAAATTCATCCAGCTTTTTGATGTGCTGGACAAACTTGCCGCTTATGACGAGGAACAAATCCTCCGGCGTATTCCTTCGATCAAAAAAAGCCAGTTGTCCAACCTGAAGCGGCATCTTTACAAACAATTGCTCATCAGTCTGCGCCTGATCCATATTCAAAAAAATATCGACATCCAGATCCGCGAACAACTGGATTTTGCGAAGATCCTTTACAACAAAGGGCTTTATCTCCAAAGCCAAAAGACGCTCGAACGCGCCAAAGCGATTGCCCGCGAAAGCCATCAGGATATTATATGCCTCGAAATCATTGAGTTCGAAAAGCTGATCGAATCGCGCCATTTTACGCCGAGCATTGAAAACAAAGCCAACAAACTGGCCGCAGAATCGGAAGCCCGCACCCAGATCATCAGCAAAACAGATCGCTTGTCCAACTTATCGCTTCGCCTCTATGGCATGTACGTCCAGGTGGGGCATATCCGAAACCAAAAAGACGCTTATTTCCTGTGGGAATTTTTTAAAACGAACCTGCCGGAAATGGATACCGGAAAACTTACTTTCTCGGAGAAGATCAACCTTTACCAATGTTATGTCTGGTATTATTTCATCCTCCAGGATTTTCTGAGGTGCTATAAATATGCTTTCAAATGGGTGGATATTTGCAAACAAAACCCAACGGTGTCGGGCATCGATCCGACCATGCTGCTCAAGGGTTACAACAACCTGCTGGCCGCGCTGTTTTACATCGGTTATTACCAAAAATACCGGACAGCTTTGCACGAATTTGAAACTTATGTGGAAGAAAACTATCCTGAATTCAACACCAATGAAAAACTTCTGAGCTTCCAGTTTCTCGAAACTGCCCGCATCAATAAATTTTTTATGGAAGGGAGATTTGAGGAAGGGCTGATGCTGATCCCTGAAATTGAAAGACAGCTTGCCGAGTTCGATCTCCATCTCGATGAGCACCGCATCCTGGCGTTTTATTACAAAATCGCTTGTCTGTATTTCGGTAGCGGAAGGAATGAAGAAGCCATAAATTACCTCAACCGGATCATCAATTTCAAAGCCGGTCATTTGCGGAGTGATATCCAGTGTTATGCACGGATTTTGCACCTCATCGCGCATTACGAGCTAGGGCATTTTGAATTGCTCGATTACATCATCAAGTCGGTTTACAGGTTTTTGGCAAAAATGGAAGACCTGAACCTCGTTCAAACCGAGATCCTGAATTTTTTGCGGCAGGCGTTGTACATGGATCAAAAGAACCTCGAAAAGATTTTCGTCAAGCTCAAATATCGCTTTGAGTTGCTCCGCGACCACCCTTTTGAAAAACGATCGTTCCTTTACCTCGACATCATCTCCTGGCTGGAAAGCAAAATTTCAAAAAAACACATCAGCGAAATTATCCGCGAAAAGTTTTTGAAAAGCCAGGCGCAGCGGGTTTTCTGAGCAGAGGCGAGTTGTTGAGTTGGTGTTATGGTGTTATGGTGTTGTGGCAATCAATCCAATCAACTTAATAACTTAATAACTTAATCAACTTAATCAACTTAATCAACTTAATCAACTCAATCACACTCACACTCACACTCCACACTGCTTTCACTCTTCCCAGATATTATTTTCACGATTGACATCAGCCATCCTGCCGGAGGGGTCGATCTCAACTTTTTCCACTTTTTTCAGCTTTTCCGGTATTTCGAGGATGTAGGTCGGGTTCGTCCAGGGCCAGTCCTCGGCAATGGTGTATTTCACATCGTTATTCTCCTGTGGTTTCTCTCCCCGCATAATCCTCAGTGGAATGTGAAACACCTCCTGCTCTCCATTTTTGTAAGTAACAACGAGGTCAACCGGCATTGGCATAACGCCGATCTTTTCCAGTTCGATTCTTGTGGATTTTTTATTTCCGCTATCGACGGACTTGATCCCGTAATCGATGGTGTGAGTGGTATTGACCCAATATTCTTTGTACCAATCCAGTTCCAGCCCGCTTTCCTTTTCCATTACCCTGATGAAATCATTGACATTGGGATGCCTGAATTTCCAGGTGTTGTAATAATTCAGCATACCACGCTCGAAGGCTTCCATACCCATGATGTAGGAAAGCTGATCGAGAAATACGGCGCCTTTGACATAAGCCCCCACGCCATAGGCGGCATTGGTCATGAAGTGGTCAGCGTGGGTGGAGAGTGGTTCTTCATTGCCGCTTTTTGCAAAACCAATGTATCCCTGGGTGCTGTTGAGATGTGGATTATCGACGGGTTGCATTTTGCCGAGAAGGCCTTCTTTTTTTAAATAATTCATCACCTCTGCGGAAACATAAGAGGTGAAACCTTCATCCATCCAGGCATAGAGGCTTTCGTTTGTACCCAAAACCATCTGGTACCAGGAATGCACCAGTTCATGCACCGAAACTCCCACGAGGCTCCCAAAATTCCGGTTTCCGGTGATAAGCGTAGCCATCGGGTATTCCATGCCACCGTCGCCGCCCTGTATGAAAGAATACTGTTCGTAAGGATATTTACCATACTTTTTATTGAGGTAAGAAAATACCTTGTCCATGACGTCGGGTAGCTTTTCCCACTCTTCCGCATTATCTTTTGTTTTGATATAAAAGAAGTGCATCATCACGCCATCGGCAGCCATTTTCCGGGTGTGGGTGTATTCGGTATCAGCAGCCCAGACGAAATCATGAACATTGGGAGCGATGAACCGCCAGCTCAGTTTGTCGGACTTCGCCGTTTTTTTCACCTTGACGCCGTCGGATTCGTAGCCGTGCCCTATCTGATCGGGATCCTGGAGGTAGCCCGAAGCCGCCACCGTGTAATCGCCGCCGATGTGAATGGTCACGTCAAAATCTCCCCAGACGCCGTGAAATTCGCGGCCAATATAAGGATTGGCATGCCAGCCCTGGTAATCGTATTCACATAACTTGGGGAACCACTGCGACATCGAATAGTCCACTCCTTCATGGCTGTCTCTTCCGCTCCTTCTGATCTGTACAGGCACCTGCGATTCGAAAACCATGTCGAGGGTGGTTTTGCCATTCGAGGGGATGGGTTTTGCCAAAGTAACTTCGAGGATCGTTCCGACGACTTCAAATTTCACATCGACGCCATCCTGTTTGAGTGATTTGATTTTGGTGTAGCCGATTTCGTTCGGTTTCAGTTTTGAAATCCTGTCGGCGATGCGCGGGTCTCTGTCGGGCAGGGTTTGGTTGCGCACGTCCATCATAGAGCCGGGCTGGAAAGCATTGAAATAAAGGTGGTAAAATACGCGGTTCAATTCATCGGGTGAATTGTTGTAATACACGAGGTTTTGCGTTCCGTTGAACTGGTGTTTTTTTGTATCGACATCGATATCCATTTTATACTCCGCCTTTTGTTGCCACCTGTAGGTTTGTGCAAATGCAATGGTCGAAAAGCAAAAAATTCCAATGAGCAGTCTGATCTTTAAAGTCATGTCTGAAAGTTTAAAATTATGTGTTGATATGAAATCGGTCTTCAATTTTTCCAATGCCTTTTCCCCAACGGTTCCAATTATATTTTTTAAAACAAACAAATGTAAAAACCAAAGCGGAAACGAGGAAAAACAAAAGCATTATCTCGATATTAACGATCTGTGTTTGAAAAATAGCATTCGTTTTCAAAGCAGAACCTTCATAAGTGATGAAAGTGGCTGCGTAAAAATTTGTAGCGTAGTGGATGCCCAGCGCCAGTTCGAGCGAGTCGTCCATCAGGGTTACAAAACCCAGGAAAAGCCCAACGCCGATGTAATAGGTCATCATTATCCCCGTGCCGAATTGTTCGATTTCCGGGTTGAGAATGTGCATCAACCCGAACAGCACAGAAGTGATGACCAGGGGAATCAGCTTGTATTTTCCCACCAATCCTAATCCCTGTAAAAGATAACCCCTGAAAAATATCTCTTCAAAGGAGGTTTGGATCGGCAACACGAAGATGCATATAAGTAGCAGTAAGAGGAATTGTGAAAGTTCAAATTGTAACTGATAAACTTCGGGATAGAGCAAAAAGTTGATGCCTTCCATCAAAATGGTCAGGAGCATCCACAGGCCGAATGCAAAAAAAATCTTCGGCCATTGGATTTTTTCAAACGGCGTGATCAGGGTTTTAAAACTTCGATTGTGAAGGCCGGTGACGAACACCCAAAGCATCAGCATGGCGCCGACAAAACTGAGCAGCATTAAAAAAAGACTGAGGTTGGGCGAAAGGCCGAGCGCCTCAAAATCAAGCGCTTCCATCTTTGCCGTAAGGTTGGCATCCAGCGTACCGCCGTTCTTCCAAAGGATTGCATAATACAAAGGCATCTGCCCCAAAGTGTAACCGACGATCAAGCCGAGAATAGTCAGCAGGTACCTCCACCAGGAATTTTTACCTTTTCTGGCAATGCTTAAAAACATGGATCAGGATTGAAAAAGTCAGCAAATTTGGAAATTGTACAAAAAAAGCAAATTTATATTTATGCGCTTTCAGAAATTCGATCAGTATATCGTACTTTTCGCCGAGTTATGTTAAGAGGCAAAAATAGATTTTATTTTTTACTTTTCAATTTCGCTTTCTGCTGTACTTCGGTATTTGCTCAAACGGGCAAAGGTATCTCCGTTGAAGGTACATTTCATTACGGCAAGATTTTCAAACACCATAGCTTTTTGCGGTATGAAGTTCCGCCTCAAAGCCTGGGCGCCGACCTGAACTTTGTTTTCCAAACTTATGGGAAACAATCCTGGCACGAGTTGCACAATTACCCGGTTTTGGGTGTTACGCTGTTGTATTATCATTTCGGCGACAAGGAAGTTTTGGGGTATGCCGTCGGCTTATGCCCCAATCTGACGATCTACCTGGCAAAATCCGGCAAATTCAACATCGACGGCCAGATCGGCGCCGGTCCTTCTTACCTCAGCAAACCCTTCAACCGCCTGGAAAATCCCGACAACAACGCCATCGGTTCACATCTGAATTTCAATTTTTATTTCCGATTTTATGCCCGATGGCAATTGGATCCGCAATGGAATATTGGCGCGGGGTTCAGCTTCACGCATTACAGCAATGCAGCTGCAAAATTTCCCAACTACGGTATCAACATTCCCGCGCTTTCGGTGGGTGCAAGATATACGCCCAGGCCACTGGAATCAACGGATTACGTTTTTCATGGTATCTCCGGGAAACCCGAAAAGCGGTTCGGTGTCAATATAACCGCAGGAGCAGGCGCAAAGGAGGTCAGTGTGATAGGCGGCCCTTCGTATCCAATTTATTCTTTTGCGGTTTCCGGGCTTTATTACTTGAGCAAAACCAACCGGTTGTCATTGGGGTTGGAGCATGAGATCAACAGATCGGTTTATACCTTTGGCAGGCATCTTTTAGTGTTTCGTACCGAAGCGGAAGCCAGGAGAGGATCAAATCGAAACATGCTTTTCGTGGCAGACGAGTTTTTGTTCGGCCCTATCGGCCTGAGAGTTCAGTTGGGTGTTTATCTCCATTATTACCCCGAGCTGACGCCGTTTCCGCTTTACAACAAATGGGGCTTTTATTATCATTTCCCGAAAATCCTCAATACCGGCATCCGTCCCTATCTGGGCACCAACATCAAAACCCACCTCTACGTCGCCGATTATATTTCACTGGATCTAGGTGTGACTTTTTAGTCTCGGTTCTTCTTCGAGTCCTTTTGTTTTTTTTTGAACCACAATAGTCCACAAAAGAACACAAAAGTAGGATAGTTTTTTACTGTTTCCTTTTGTGGTTTTTACCTTTTTGACCTCCAACTTCCTACATCTTTGAAACCAAATAACAATGGCTTATTGCCAAATCTTTCAGGTCGTAGGTGTCGTATTTTTCAGCTAGCCCAACGGAAAGGAGTTCTTCAATATTCCCTCTTCGGCAATCCGCCTCTGTAATATTGATCGAAAGGTCGCGGTAAAGATTTTGAAAATCGCTGAGCCGCCAGCGATTCTGCGGCTGGATGGAATTGTCGATCCATCGCCAGGTACGGTCGGAAAACTGTAGGAAGTTGTAAA
>CAZKDA010000165.1:0-1766 GCA_964551455.1 uncultured Saprospiraceae bacterium | reverse complement strand
GATGGGCACCACGGGATACCAGCCCGTCCCAAGTTCGAGGGTGGTGTTCAAGGGACAAGCGGCGAATTTATCAAAACTGTCGATGTGTTTTTTAGCATGGAAGAGGCGGTCTTCAAAATAATAGTTGGTCAGCCGAACCCCTTTGGTGATGTGTTGCTGGAAGAAAAAATTCAGGCGATGACTGCCGGGCAAAAACGAGATCGCCTTTTGAACAATGGCCTTGAGCATCCATTTTTTTATCATCTGTCAATTTTCTCAGGTGTGAAACGATGGCGTTGTTGCAATGTAAAAATCAGCCGCCCCGTTTGAAAACGGACAAATATAATCCATTTCCATTGTCTTTTGCATCGAATTTATCGTAATTTGTTTCCCACTAAAAACAGTCAATTAAACTGGTCTTCCAAATGAGAGGCGACATCCCATCCAGGAAAAAGATTCCTTATCCAATCAATCATCCACTGAACAACTACCTGGCTGAATATGGCCGAAAAGTCCGGTTGCCTTTGCAATACGACGACCTGCTGCGCAGCACAGCTTCGCTCCCGCTGACCGATATGCACGGGCAGGATACCCTTTGGGAAACGCTATTTTTTGAAGATGCTTACACACAGGAAATTAACAAGGCGCTGACTATGATCTATGCCCTGTTGAAAACCGACGGCGACGTAGAGGTTTTGGAACACCTGAGAGTTTCGAGGATTGACTATTGCACGTTTGGAAATACCAAACCTTTCCGCGTCAGGATCATCAACCTGCTCAACGACAATTACGATCATTTTTATATCAAAAAAGCAGACGCATCGAGAGTTTACGGCCTCGAACTGGAACACATCCTTTCGCCCAACCGCGTAACCTACCTCGTGGATGGCGACACCCTCATCGAAGAACATATCGTAGGCATTCCAGGCGATGATTTTATAAAATACAATCTGGAGGATTCCAAATTCAACCAGATCCGCATCGCCAAAGAGTTTGTAAAATTCAATGAAAGGTGCTTTGTACGGCTGCTCGGCGATATGCGTTCTTACAATTATGTGGTGGAAACAACGCCGGATATCGAAGGCTCGCAATTCCGGATCCGGACGATCGACTTCGATCAGCAATCTTATGAGGGGCGCATGAATTTTTACCTTCCGCAATATTTTAAATCCAACAACCCGATCATTTTTATGGGTATCAAAAATATGACTGCCGAAACTGTCCGTCAGTACCAGTTGGAAGAACGGAGCCTCATCGCCAACCGTGCTAAACTGTCGCGAAGCCGCCTGGGTGAACTACTCACCATCATGTCGGATGACCACATTTCAACGCCCCCAAAAGTCAATCAATTGAAATCCGAACTGTCGCGGCATCACAAAAACGACATGTTCAAACATTGCAGGAATATGGGCGAGATCGTGTTTGCCAATTTAAAGTTACTTTTGCAAAAAGAGTTTAAACAAAGTATCCTGTTGGATGAAATGCGGTAAGTCCAAATTAAGAGAGTATTTAATGTGATAAGTTGTAAGATTTGAATAACTTCACTTTAATTTCTGGACAAAATTAATACTTTGTAAACTACAATTTAGTTCAATGTTTTCCGAGTTGGGTTCCCTCTAATCTTATCAATTTTTTATATTAGAATGGCGAGATGAAATCTTGAAGAACGGAGACAAAATATTGTTGACTTATCTCCACATAAATATTAACTAACAAAAACTTATAACAATGAAAAGTAAAATTAATTTTTTCCCTATTATTTTTATTTGCATTATTTCAAGTGTCTT
>CAZKDA010000164.1:0-10712 GCA_964551455.1 uncultured Saprospiraceae bacterium | reverse complement strand
CCTTTCAAATTCGATAAAAGCAAGATTGTAAATTGTCCTCACCATTTGTGATCAAATGCTCTGAATCCTTGAATTGTAATCATTTAAGGTTCTGTGTCGGTCTGTGTGATCTGTGAGCTTTTTAAATATTTCTCACGGAACACACAGATTTTCACAGAAAGAAAACAATTTAAAATTTTTCAGTTCACTCCGCCAAAATTCACTCAAAGAAATTATCGTATTGGTTGGTATGCCCTTCTGCCCGCATCGGCTTTTTTACGGGAGCGTTCAGATCGAGCACATTGGTATCGTCCTGAGCTTCCAGAAGCAGGGTATCTTTTTCGCGGCCGAGGATCAATGAAACGCCTTCCTTTTCCCATTTTTCCAGCATTTCCAAACCCTTTTCTTCAAAAACGCCGTTTTGCAAATCAACGGAATCCATGAAGCTGGAAGACATATCCATGAACCTTTCCATCTCACCTACCTTTTGGCTGACATCATCGGCAATAGCCTCGAGAGCGGTATCGAACATATACCGCTGGTCTTTGTCTCCGGCAATGATATTCATAGCGGATTTCATGGCGGAATGGCTGGCATGGATGGCTTTTCGTTCCTGCTCCTTCACCGCTACCTGGTCTTTGATATCTTCGAGGAGTATCTCCGAGTTTTCGTGCATTTTGACCAAAACGCGGTACAGTACCTCCATTTTTTTGTAAAGGTCTTCCAGCCTCACGTTCGATTCTTTGAGCCTCCCTGCCTTTCGAGATTTGAGGATCATGATCGATTGTTTGTTTTTTTCTTTGGCTTTGCTGGCCAGGCTCAGGTTGCTGTGTATCTGTTGCTGGTTGTTGAAGATGATCTCTTTTAGTTTGTGCATCTGGCCTCTCAACTGGCTGATCTGCTTGTTCATCTTGCGAAGATTGGAAGTGAGGTCATCCACATAAGATTTCAACACCCCAATGGGATCAATCTGCACAAACAATCCGGTGACCCAACGCATGATGCTTTTGTACATATACCAGACGAGGTTGCGCATTTTTGGATCGAGTACCATATAAATTATGGCACCCAAAACCAGCAACATACCGCTGAGATAAAGAATATTTGAGGCCAGCGCGATCAGGGTCGGCAGCGCCTGGTAGAGGAGAAATCCTCCTCCGAGTACCAATCCGGCCAATACAATGGTGCCGGTAACTCCTTCCGGTCTTTGCCAGAATGATTTTCTTTTAAAATCTTGAATGTTTTCCATATATAAAATCCGATTTATTTTGTTAAGTTGTTAAGTTGGAAAGTCGTTAAGTTGCTGATTTGCTAATTTGATTATTACTGTTTGCCGTTCACCGTTTTCTGTTCACCGTTCACCGTTCACCATTTAAAGGTTTCTGTCAATTCCAACAGACGCCTGAAGCGTTTGATTTCTTTTGAAGTTGCACAGAACACAAGCTGATAACTTTCAATTATCTTAATACTGCAAATCGAAATTAGTTTACAAGGTATCGCCGGCTTTGGATCAATTGCAGCGGATCATCTGCAAATAAACAAAAAAAGGTCGAAATCTGCTATTTGTAAAAACGTCGCAAAAGATCACCGGCCTGTTCATTATAAAAATCCACCAGGTAGATCGGATGGGGTTTTAAAATAATTCTTTTAAATTTGGCGATGCAATTCCCGGCGTTTTTCACTTTATTGTTTACGTTTGCAGAGCCGGAAATGATCCTTTAAAGCAATGCAAAATACATTTCGCAAGCCAAAAAATGGTAACTAACCAAACAATGAACTTTTATGCGTTCCACGACAATCCGTGTTTCATCCGAAATAGATGCCCTAAAGAAAGTAATTGTACACCGCCCCGATACAGGCATAGCGCGTATTTCGCCAAAAAAGGCAGTAGAATTGCTCTTCGATGACATCGTTCACCTGCCGAAAATGCAGGAAGAACACGATGTGTTTACGGACGTACTCAAGGCTTTCATTGGTGAAGATAACGTGTTGTATGTGTGGCAGCTACTGTTTGAAGCGCTGGAATCCAATGACGAGATGAAAGAAGCCATGATCGATATGATCATCGGATTTGAGGAATTGCCTCCGGATTATAAACAGCTATTTCTCGATCTGTCGAGCGAAGATTTGGCGAGGGTACTCATCACCGGTCACCTCGAACGCGACGATCATATTTTTTTCGACCCTATCCCCAATTTTATTTTCACCAGAGATATTGCCGTGATCGTCAACGATCATGTTATTATTACCAAAGCGGCCAAGATCGCTAGGCATCGCGAAAACTACATCACGCGCTTTATCTTCTGGGCACACCCGCTTTTCAGGAAACTGAGAATCGACGGAAAGATCATCAACCTCAACCATGTGGATGAATTTCCGCCTTCTAAAAAGGGCGAAATGATCTCTCTGGAAGGCGGCGATGTCATGATCATCAACGAAGATTACCTGCTCATTGGGCAAAGCGAACGCACTACCCAGCACGCCATCAATTCTTTGAAAAAAGTGTTGTTTGAAAAAGGAGTGGTGAAAAACATCGCCCAGATCAATATCCCGGCTGATCGTTCATTTATGCACATCGATACGATTTTTACACAGATCAACACCCATCATATCGTAGCTTTTAAACCTATAATCATCGATGGGCTGGGCAGCAACGTAGAAGTGTTCCGCCACGATGGAACCAGCGACATGTACCTTTCCGTGAAAGATTTTTTCCTGTCGGAGATCAACCCGGATATGAAATTTATCCTTAGCGGGAACGGCGAATCACCTTACCAGGAAAGAGAACAATGGACTGACGGTTGCAACCTCGTGGCCATCAAGCCGGGTGTCGGGATTACCTACGACCGAAACCCCAAAACCGAAGAAGCATTTATTGAAGCGGGCTACCGGATCATTCAGGCAAAAGATTTATTAGAAAGATTTGAAAATGGCGATGAATCACCGGATGAAGTTGAAAATACCATTATCACCATCCCTTCAAATGAGTTGTCGCGAGCCAGAGGCGGCTCCCATTGTATGACCTGCCCGATTGAGAGAGAGGGAGTGTAGGAGACGGGAGGCCGGAGTGTGAGTGTGGAGAGAGGGAAGCGGTTTGCGTTTTGAGGAAATTTTAGACATGGCGTCCTTTGCGTATCCTTGGCGCGCTTTGCGGTGGAAATAAAAACCGCAAGGATCGCAATGTATTCCGCAATGGCCGCTATTGGAGCAGTTTAAAGTGTGGCGGGAGGCGGGAGACCTGAGACCTTGCACCGGATACCGGACACCTGATACCGGATACCAAAAACCATAAACTGCAAACAACGAACAATAAACTAAAAAATTACAAACTTCTTATGATAGAACACGAAACCCACATCAGGGTGAGATATGGAGAAACCGATCAAATGGGCTTTTTGTATTACGGAAATTATGCTCAGTATTACGAAGTAGGACGGGCAGAACTCATCCGTTCGGTCGGACTGTCGTACAAAACCATGGAAGAAGAATTGGGTATTATGATGCCTGTCACTGCGATGAATATCCGCTATATCCGTCCGGCGAATTATGATGAGCTGCTCACGATAAAAACCACATTGAGACATTTGCCCGAACAGTTCATCACCTTTTATTATGAAATTTACAACGAGCAGGGAAAACTGGTGAACGGGGCCTCCGTCCGGCTTTGTTTTATGGATATTGTTACAAAAAAAAGGATTTCCACTCCGGAGTCCATCCGGAAAAGGCTGGATCATTATTTTAAAACCTAAAATCAGGGTCAAAAACCGATTCGCTTGAAATTACCGACCGGAAAAGATATCAGACAATTCATCTTTGATCTTCCAGTGATCGAATCAATCATTCAATGGTCAAAGAAGTATTCACCTCTTGGTTTTTTCAACGTGCCGGTTTATGATGTGGTCGCTTTCATTTTTATTGAGATCAGGCGCCAAACCCTTATCATGCGGGCTAATGCGGCAGCTTTCGATTATTTTCTGTCTTTATTCCCACTTATACTTTTCATTTTTACCCTGATCCCATACATCCTTCCGTATTTTGATTTTTTAATACTACCCATGCTCTCAGAAGATCAAAAGGTATATTTTCCCGGAACAAACGAAGTCGATTTTGCCGGAACTATCGTCAATTTGATCAACGAAACGATACAGGAGGTAAAAATCCTTCCGCTACAGGCACGCGAGGATCTGGTGATGTACCTGAGCAATCTCGCAACCAAAAGCAAAGCAGGGCAATTGTCTTTTGTGCTCGTGCTGACCCTCTTCTTTTCATCCAACGGCATGATGACCCTTTTCAAAGGTTTTGAAAAATCCCACAAATCGACCTTCAGACAACGTACGCCACTCAAAAAAAGACTGGTGGCCATCGCACTCACCATTATGATTGGCGGGCTGGTGCTGTTGTCTGGCCTGCTAGTGGTGCTCGGAAAAATACCCATCAATACAATTTTGCATTTTGTC
Organism: uncultured Saprospiraceae bacterium; assembly: GCA_964551455.1. GTDB lineage: Bacteria > Bacteroidota > Bacteroidia > Chitinophagales > Saprospiraceae > JAHDHW01. The sequence continues at coordinate 6,276 of CAZKDA010000164.1, read as the reverse complement.
AACCTGGATCAACTCTCCCCTGCCCTGATCTATATCCTCCGCTGGCTGGCGATCATCGGATTGTTTTATTTTGGCATTTCGATGATCTATCGGTATGGCGCAGCTACTTTCCGGCGGTTTCACTGGTTTTCGCCGGGCGCAACGCTGGCTACCATCCTTTGCCTGCTGACGCTGCTGGTCTTTACTTTTTTGGTGGATACGTTCGGCGCTTACGACAAACTCTACGGAACCGTCGGAACCATCATCATCGCCATGTTGTGGATACAGATCAACTCCTTCATCTTATTGCTGGGTTTTGAACTCAACGCGAGCATTGCCGTCAACAGAGATCTCAAACAGATGAAAGTAGATGATGATGAATGATCCTTTGAAAGTTCAAAATACCAAAGATTGTGAAACGACTGGCTTAGCTTTTAAAAAATTGAACGCTCAACCTGGTCAATGTTTTCCTTCCAGGACTCTTTTGTGTTTCCAGCGGCGATGCGACCAGAGCCAGTTTTCAGGCTTGCGGCGGATTTGCCTTTCGAGTTTTTCCATGTAAAGCCGGGTAATTTCACCGGGTTCAGATAGGCTGGGGTTTTCACAAAGCATGCTGATCTCAATTTCATAAAATCCTCTTTTCATGCGTTCAATGGCGAAATACAGCACGGGATAATTCGTTTTCCGCGCAATCCTTTCCGGGCCATCAAAGCAGGCAGTTTCCTGGTTAAAAAAATTGATCCAATGGACATGTTTCAGGTTAGAGGGGTTTTGGTCAGCGATCAGCACAAAAAGAGAAGGCGTATCGCGATTGGCGACAAGCGCTTTGGCCGTTTGGTCCATCGAAATGATCTGTGCACCGTATCGGGATCGGACTTTGTGCAAAAAATCGTTCATACGCCGGTTGCGCAAGGGTTTGAACACACCGACGACCTGTGAGTTCAACTGGCTGCCGGCGGTGTAAGCTCCCCATTCCCAGTTGTTGTAATGACTTACCAGCCCGATGGCCGATTTGTTTTTACCGAAAATTTCATTGGCAACTTCCGGGTTTTTGAAATAATATCGGCGCTCGATTTCAGGCAGTTGCAAGGTCATGCCTTTTATCGTCTCAACGATCACATCTCCGAGGTTGCGGTAAGTATCTTCAATAATGGAAAGAATCTCCGTATTGGTTTTTTCAGGAAAGGAATTTTTTAAATTGGTAAAAATGACACCGTAGCGGTAATGCAGGATTTTGTATAACAAAAAGGCTATGCCATCCGCAATTTTATGCAAAGTGCGGAATGACAACATTGAAAACACAAAAACCAAAAACCGAAGCAATAAATAACTGAACATCTTTTTTTACGTGCTACTAAGGTAAACGCTCGCAAACGTTGTTATAAAATATTTATTTTTGCATACCGTTTTTTTTTGACACAATGTTTGCGTATTTAACTTACCCAATCTGCGTAGATCAGCGGTATCAGCGGGACTTTTTTTATTTCCCGCAGATACCGCTGATTGACGCAGGTTTATCATTTTTTAATTCGTGTCAACCCGCCCCGACGTGCCTGCCTGGTTGGCAGACAGGTCGGGGTTTGCGCCCTTTTTCACATCCGGTTTTTCATCAATATATTCATGCGTTTAACCTTACGTGTTACTAAAAGAGCGACTTTTGTTCGGGATCCTCATAATGAAATTCCCGGATAAGCGACGGGTCATTTTCCGTTACTCTGTTGACTTTTTTTGAAACGGTATAAGCTTCCAGCAGATCGTCAGGAAAAGGGGTGAGGATTTGCAAGGCTTCTTCCGCTGAAATGCCTGTGTCCAGCCAAAGGCTTTCCTGCGAAGGCAACAAAATAGCAGGCATACGATCGTGAATAGGCGCCATCAATTCATTGGGTGGCTGCGTGATCACGGAAAACGAAAAAATATCTTCCCCTGAAGGGGATCGCCACTTTTCCCAGATACCGGCAACGGCAAAAATCCCCCTGTCTTTCAACACAATGCGATAAGGAATTTTCCCGGCTGATGTTTTTTTCCACTCATAAAAGCCATCGAAAGGAACCAGGCATCTTCGTTTATTCACCGCATTGCGAAAGGCCGGTTTTTCCAAAATACTTTCGATGCGGCTGTTGATCATACGGCTGCCTGCTTTTTCATCTTTTGCCCAAAATGGGATCAGTCCCCACCGAAAATACTGTAAATGTTCAGGATCGGCATTGGTGACAACCGGATGCTGATGAGTAGGCGCAATGTTGTAATTGGGCAAAGGATTGTAGCGCTCCAGATCTTCGGAATAGAAGGTTGCATGGAATCGTTCTTCGAGGTCTTTTTCAACTTTGGTTAAACTGGCTCTGCCGCACATGGGTTTGTTGTTTCTAGTTCGTGGTTCGTGGTTGAGGCAACGCAACCCGCCCGTTCCGGTACGGGCAGGTTCGCCTGTACCATAGTTTTTTTGTGAAGCCTGCCTGTCCGGCAGACAGGTCGGAAAGTTGTGAAGTCGATAGTTTCCACCTCCCGTTTCCCGTTTCCCGTTTCCCGTCTCCGGACTCCGTTTTCTCCTACACCACTCAAAGTTATTTGTTTTTGTACAAAAAAAGCACAAATCCCCGACGACATGTTATGCCATCGGGGATCGGTTTGTACACTTTTTAAAATCAAAAAGTGGATCAGACTTCTGCTTGCCTGTAGTAACGCAAGATGGCTTTGACGTCCGGATCGTCCTTGAGTTCCGGAACGAAGCTGAAGAAAATATCCTGATCCTCGTAGCTTTCCTCAAGGGCTTCACCCAGGTATTTCAGTGCATCAGCACGATCATTCATTTTGAACAAAAGGGCAGCTTTACAAAACAGGATGTCGGAACACCAGGCGTTTTCCTCTGCTTCGTTGATGGCTTCCATGGCTTCTTCCAGGCCGTCGATGCTGACGAGGAACTGCGCATATTTCACCCAGTTGCTGCCGATCTCCGGGCCGATGGTAGTGGCTTGCCGGAAGAGCGGTACTGCTTTTTGATAATTGCCTGTTTGCGCGAAAGCGACGGCCAGCCCGACGAGGTAATCTTCCCGCAGGTCTTCAAGTTTTATGGCTTGTTTGTAAAAATGGATAGCGCTGGCGAATTCACCTTCTTTTGAATAACATTCGCCAAGGTGGAAAAAAACCTCGTCATTTTTGGCATCCAGATTCAAAGCACGATACAGGTAAATTTTGGCTTTCGCAAAATTGCACTGGTACTCGTGGGCCTGCGCGATCTTTAACAGCAATTCGCTATCGGATTGAAAATATGAAAGTCCGTCTTCAAGCGCTGAGATGACTTTGTGGTATAGCTTCAGGTGAAAACATACCTCTGCGAATTCTTTGTATGCCGGCTCGAAACGTTCATTGATAAGAAAAGAATATTCAAATGCATCCAGCGCTTCTTCGTACTGGTGGTTCATATAATAGGCATTGCCGAGGTTGAACCATGCGATGTATGCAAACGGATTGGCATCAATGACGCGCAAATGGATGTCGATACTTTCACTGTGATTTTTGGACAGTTCGCTGGCGATCCACATCTTTTGGAGTGCATACTCATTGAAAGGATTGTGGTTCAGCGCATCGCGTGTGGCGATGAACATTTTGTCAAAATCATTGAGTTTTTCAAAGATCAGCGCTTCTTCCAGGGCGATCATGCTGCTTTCCTGCGATGAGATATAGTAGTTGAGTTTCAGGTCGTCAATCAAGCTGAAAGCTGTGGAAAAATTGTCCAAAGCCGCATAAGCTCTGGCTCGCAGCAGATCGGTTTCGACAAAAGACTGGCCGAAGATTTCAGCGCGGTCTAATGATTCCATTCCAAGTTCTTCCTGGTGATTTTCGATCAGCAGTTTCGCTTTCCTGGTGTGTAATTTTGGAGAATATTTGTACATGGACAAAGCCCTGTCGATTACCTGGAGCGCTTTTTCAAACGATTCTTCCAACTCAAAATAATCAACCAGCTTGATAAATGTAGTTTCTTCAAAATGGATTTCCCTTCCTTTTTCGGACAAAGATTCAAATTCCGAGGCGAGGATCTGTGTTTCTCTCGAATAGTCGTATTGGTGCTTCATAGTGATACGTTATGGGTTTTGTTGACTAAATTGTTAACATCATAATTTGTAACTTTTGTTTTTGTGGTTTGTGTATTTAATTCGGTCATGTCTTGTTTAAAGCCTTGCAACTTCAGGTTTAATCTGTTAACGGTTTAGTTTTTCGCCACCCCAACTTTTTTTGCTCACTTTGTACCATAAGTACCCTAAGTCTAAAAAGCAAAAACCATTGGTGGTTCCTTCGATAAATACTAATTTAGTCCAACGCTTAAAACAGTCGTGGTTTCTACGTTGATCTAAATTAATTGGTTGCAAAATAGCAAGCTAATTCAATACTGTGTGTGTAAAATTATTATCAGGCTTGATCTGTAAAGCAAACGGAGGGATTGTTTTACGGGAAGGTTGTACACGTTTTAAATAATGTAGTTTAAAGTTAGTTTTTATATTGTTAAAGGTACAGATTTTCATCGTCTTTCAAAAGGTTTGTATTGTTGCTACTGTGTTCCGCACCAAAAGATGGGTGCAACTTCACCGCAGCAACGACACCTCCCCTCGAAGCTGCTTTACGCCACAGTTCGTTTCCAGCGTAACCATATAAATATAAACATCCGATGGCAGCGGGTGGCCGTTTTGAGTGCCGTCCCAAGGCGCGGTGGAATGGTGTACTAAGTTACCCCAGCGGCTGTAAATCCTAAATTCCCTGACAAGGGCTTCTCCTTCAGTAATTACGTAAAACAGGTCGTTCACACCGTCGTCGCCAGGGGTGAAGACATTGGGCATGGCATATTCGGCGCAGGGCGGGCAATAGTCCGTGCTTACATCAACAAGCACACCGACGGAGGCGGTGCAGCCGTTAGCGCCGGTGGCTGTGACGCTGTAATCTGACGAAGTAGTCGGACTGATCTCAATCGCTTCGCCGGTTTCGCCGGCGCTCCAGAGATATTCCAGCCCGCCGGAGGCGGTGAGCAGGATGGTATCGCCGGGGCATACTTCCGTTTCTCCGGAAATGCTGATCTCCGGCAGGGGAAGTACTGCAACGCTGACCGAATCCGCATTGGAGCAGCCAAAGCTATCCGTGACGGTAACGTGATAATCGGTATCGACGGATGGAGAAACGGTTATCGAAGCGCTGCTTTCGCCTGTGTTCCAGAGATATTCCTCACCGCCGCTTGCTGTAAGCGCAAGGTTAGAACCCTGGCAGACTTCCGGCTCGCCTTCTATAAATGCCTCCGGCAGATCATGCACCGTGACGGTGACCACATCCGTGTAAACACATTCATTGGCATCGGTCAGGGAGACCGAATAGCTGGTGGTGACTTCAGGCGCTATTTGTATGGAAGCCAGCGTATCGCCCGTACTCCAGGAGTAAGTCACCCCTTCATTCACCGCCAGGTTGAGGCTATCGCCTTTGCATATTTCAAAATCGCCACCCTCACTGCTGATCGTGGCTTCGGAGAGGCATTGTTTCATTTTGTGGACGAAGATGTCTAGGCTACCAAACGAGTTTAAATGGAAAATGCCGGGGCCGGGATCGAAATTCGTAGTGCCGGAAAAAATACCCGTAGTGTAGATATTTCCGAAATTATCCACATCTATAGATCTACCATCACTACTACTACCACCGCTCAACTTCCCTGCCCATGCAAAATTGCCATTGGTGTCTAATTTGGATATAAAAGCACTCCCAAGTCCGGAGGAAGATAAATTAAAAACCCCTAATCCGGGATCGAAATCTACAACTCCATCAAACCGCCCGGTTGTATATACGTTGCCAAAATCATCAACTACAATACCGCGGCCATCATCTTGTTCGCTTCCTCCCATAGCTTTCGCCCAAACAAAATTGCCCTGAGTATCTAATTTGGATATAAATATATCAGTATGGCCTAAAGAAAATAAATTAAAAGTATCTGGTCCGGGGTCAAAATCTACTGTTTCACGAAATACTCCGGTGGTATAAACATTGCCCAAGGCATCAACATTGATAGAAAAGCCTTGACCCGTAGAAGTCCCAACAAATTGTTTGACCCACACAAAATTACCATCGGTATCCAGTTTGGAAATAAAAATGTCTTCAGAATTTGCAGAAGTTAAATTGAAGATGTCAGGGCCAGGATCAAAATCTACTATACCAGAAAATCCTCCTGTTGTATATATATATCCCAATTCATCAATGGCAATGCCATTACCATGAGATCGAAGTTCTCCTTTTAATACCTTAGCCCAAACAAAATTGCCATCAGTATCC
>CAZKDA010000163.1:0-10716 GCA_964551455.1 uncultured Saprospiraceae bacterium | reverse complement strand
AGACCAGGGAGAAGAAAACATCTACCTTTTTGGGACTTCAATGGGTGCGGTGGCAATAATGAAATCAATAAGTGATTATAAACTTAACCCCAAAGGAATTATCATCGAATGCCCTTTTGGTTCCATGTATCAGACAGTCTGTGCAAGGTTCAGGGCTATGAATGCACCGACATTTCCAATGGCAACGCTATTGGTTTTTTGGGGTGGCATTCAACACGGGTTCTGGGCTTTTGGCCATAATCCGACAGAGTATGCAAAAAGCATTAATTGCCCAACATTATTGTTATATGGTGCACAGGACGAACGGGTGAGCAGAATGGAAATTGACGAAATATTCGCAAATTTGAAAGGACAAAAACAATTAAAAATATACCTGGAAGCAGGACACGAAAATTATTTGACAAAATATAGAAGCGAATGGTCACAGGATATTGAATCATTTATTTCGAATGAGTGAGAGGGGTTTTGGAAGAATTCTTTATCTGTAAACCATTGTTAGGCTTGGAAAAATCGCAGAACTTTATTTGACAAAATTAGTTATTACAATTACTTTTAGACAAGCGAAATTTTTTGTTCGATAGCACATAAGAATTTATGAAACCGGATAACGATTTAATAAAAATCGATGATAACCGTATAGCAGTATCTCTAAATCTGATCGGGTATCAGGAAGGAGATAATTTCATTGTTTTTTCACCGGCGCTCGATCTGTATGCCTTTGGAGACAATGAGGAGGAGGCGTTTACAGCATTTGACACTACGGCAAAAATTTATTTTGAGGAAGTGATAAAGTCAAAACGACTTGAAAAAGATCTAAGTCGGCTTGGTTGGAAAAAGCATCATCATTTCAAAAAAAGGTTGCATCCGCCGAAATACAACCCGAATGAAATAATGTCCAAAAAAGACATAGATACTTTTAAAGTACAGCTAGGGAGACAAATCCCAATACATGCTTGAAAAAAATGTCTTCAAAAAATACTATCCCAACCAAAAAATTCAGAAAATTCTTAGTTCATCAGGGTTTGGAGCATGTCCGTACCAGCGGTAGCCATGAAGTCTGGGAAAAGTCCGGGCTTACCAGGCCTATTATCATCCAAGCCAATAAAAAAGAGGTTCCCATTGGAGTTATAAAAAGCAACTTGAGGACACTCAATATATCCATGAAGCGGTTCCTTAAGATCATTTCCACTTTCTGATAATTAAACCCAACCATTCGCATGCAAGTTGAATCAAGTGATTTTAAACCAGTTGTAGCACGTTTAAATCAATAAAAAAACAGCGATTTGAGTTTCGTACAAAATGTCCTGGATGCCTTTGCAAAAACTGGCGAAAAAAAAGTCTATCGGAAAGGTGATTTCCTGATCCGGGAGGGCGAGATCGAAAAGCATCTTTACCTGATCGAAGACGGCGCCGTGCGTCTTTTTTATTTAACCGAACTTGAAGAACATACCCTCCGGCTGGGTTATAACGGCTCTTTGATCAATTCTTTATCTTCATTCCTGAATGAACAGCCCTCCGAATTTTATATCGAAGCGATCCGGCAAACAACCGTTAAAACCATCTCAAAAGACCAGCTCCTGCAAATAGTCAATGCAAACGAAACGAGCCTGAGGCATTACTCGAAATTTCTTGAAACGCTGGTGGTGCAGCAAATTGACCGGGAAGTCGATCTGTTGATCACTTCTCCCTCGGAAAGACTGGAAAGGGTATTGGAAAGAAGCCCGGATTTATTTCAACACGTGCCGCTGAAATACATCGCCGCCTACCTCAGGATGAAACCCGAAACGCTGAGCCGGATCAGAAATTCTTGATTTCGATCAAGTTCTTTGACAGATACTTTTTTGAACTTTGCATCAAAACTCAGAGAACATGAAAATCAATCAGCATGAATTAATTGGGGAACTCCTGAACATGACAAACCAAGCCACAGATTCCGTGAAAAAGTTTCGGGAATTATCCCTTCAGGAGCTAAACTTCAAAAGCAATGCAGGCGAATGGAGCATTCTGGAATGCATCGAACACCTCAACCTTTACGGGAATTTTTATTTACCTGAAATAGAAAAGCAGTTGTTAAAAAGCAAAACGGCCAACGAAGTTCCAGTATTCAGAAGCGGCATACTCGGAAATTACTTTGTCAACGTCATCAAAGCTGACAGCGGTAAAAAAATGAAGGCCACCAAAAACATGGCCCCTGCCAATTCACAATTGACCATCACGACAATCGACAGATTTTTGAAACAACTGGAAAAGTTTAAATCATTGTTGCACCAAAGCAAAAAAGCGGATTTGAACAAAGTAAAAACTGCCATTTCATTGACCAAATTCGTAAAACTCAGACTGGGCGATACTTTGAGGTTTCTGGCTTTCCACAACGAACGCCATATTTTGCAGGCTCAGAGAATAGTGGATAAAAAACGGGCAGCTTCCCAGACTTTGAAGTAATAAAAAAGAAGGCGTTATTACGAAAAACTTGTAACACCGATACCACAGAATAAAATACATTTGCGTAAATCTGCGAGATCAGCGGGATTTCTCACACAATACACAGAATTTCATAGAAAAAAAGATTTACAAACAATACGTTGTGTGCGCTTCGGTTTTCTGTGCTGATCTGGGTATTCTGTGAGCATTTTTATTTTATAACTTATCCACCGCCTCCCACAAAACCTCCACAGGATGCAGCGCCTTGCGGCCTGTCCCGTCGAAGATCTGGTGGCGGCAACTGGTACCGGGAGCTGCGATGATTGTAGTTTTATCTGTTTTGCGGATGGCGGGAAAGAGAACAGATTCGCCGATCGTCATGCTGAGGTCGTAATGTTCTTTTTCGTAGCCGAAGGAACCGGCCATGCCGCAGCAGCCGGAGGGAATGACTTCCACTTCGTAATTTTCCGGCAATGAAAGCATCCAGGCGGACGGCTCCACTGATGCCAGTGCCTTTTGATGGCAATGGCCATGCAGGAGGATTTTGCGTTTTTCTTTGGTGAAATTTTCTTTGCGGATATTTCCCTTTCGGATTTCGCTACTAATAAACTCGTCGATGAGGAAGGTTTTTGCTTTCAAACTTTCAGCCTGATCCCTCAGCCCGGCAGGAACGAGTCTGGGGTATTCGTCGCGGAAACCCAACACCGCCGAAGGTTCGATCCCGACTAGCGGACTTTCATCGCTGACCAATGGGCTGAACAGCGTTACGTTTTCAATAGCCAGTCTTTGAGCCTTTGTCAACATACCTTTGGAAAGACACGCCCGCCCGCTTTCCGGATGGCGGATTATCCTGACGGCGTAGTTCAGTTTCGCGAGCAACTGAATAGCCTTGATCCCGATTTCAACATCATTGAAATTGGTAAACTCATCGCAAAACAAATAAACCGTTTTCCGCGGATTGGAAGGCGCCTGATAATGTTTTTTGTACCACTTCCGTAGGGTAATCCTGTGCAACGGCGGCAGGCTTCGCAGTGGTGCAATGCCCAATACTTTTTTGGTAAAAAAAGCGCCTTTTCCGCTAAGGAAAAAGTTGCTGATATTGGGAAAAGCCGAAGCCAGCGCATTCAGTCCGGCGATATTTGCAAAAGCCCGGTTGCGCAGAGGGATGCCGTTGGAACGGTAATACTGGTGCAAAAACTCCGCTTTCAGGGTAGCCATATCCACGCCGCTGGGGCATTCCGAAACACAGGCTTTGCAGGACAGGCAGAGGTCCAACACCTCGTATAATTCCTCATGGTCAAATGGATTTTCTTTATCGCTGTGTGTCAAAAACTCGCGGAGGGCGTTGGCTCTGGCGCGTGTGGTGTCTTTTTCATTTCGGGTGGCGCGGTAGCTGGGGCACATCGTTCCACCCGAAAAGTCGAGCTTGCGGCAATCTCCGGAGCCGTTGCATTTTTCAGCGGTGCGAAGAATACCCTGCGTATCTGAAAAATCAAAAATTGTTTCGAATGCCCGCGTGGTAGTTCCGGGTTCGTAGCGCAACGAAGTGTCCATCGGCGCCGGATCGACGATCTTACCGGGGTTGAAAATGTTTTGCGGATCCCAGGTTCGTTTGATCCTTTTTAAAATTTCGTAATTATTTTCACCGATCATAAAAGGGATGAACTCGGAGCGAACCCGCCCATCTCCATGTTCCCCGCTGAGCGAACCCCTGTATTTTTTCACCAGGCTGGCGGAAGCAGCGCTGATCTGCCGGAAAAGCGACACATCTGTTTTCTTTTTTAAATTCAGAATAGGCCGCAAATGCAGCTCACCGGCGCCGGCATGCGCGTAATAAACCGCCTGCTGGCCAAAACTTTCCATGAGCTTTTCAAACTCCGCGATGTAATCCGGGAGATCAGACAGATCGACGGCGGTATCTTCGATGCAGGCCACTGCTTTCGCGTCGCCGGGAATATTCGCCAGCAAACCCAACCCCGCCTGGCGCAGGTTCCAGACATTTCGGGTGAGGGGAGATTTAATGACCGGAAAAGCATAGCCAAGCCTGCCAGTTTTCAAATCTTCAATTATTGCATCCGCTTTTTGAACAGCTTCGGTTTCTGTGGCGCCGCGCAGTTCGATGAGCAAAATTGCTCCGGGATCACCTTCGACGAAATAGCGGTTTTTCTGCTGTTCGATGTGGTCTTTCGTACAATCGAGAATGATCCGATCCATCAGTTCGCAGGCATCCGGGCGGTGATGCATGATGATGCCGACAGCCTGCATCGCCTCAGCAATGGAATTAAAATGAACGGCCAGCACTACTTCTTCAGGAAGCGGCAAAAAATCGAGGTGCAGCTTTATTTCGGTAATAAAAGCGAGGGTTCCTTCCGAGCCGGTCAGCAGTTTGCAAAAGTTGAAATCTTCTTTTCCATCGCTGAAAACGGAAGTACCCAGAAGTGCATCGATGGCATAACCCGTGTTGCGGCGGTGGATAGACGGTTTTGGGAAATTTTCGCGAATATTTTTTTGGCGATCAGGGTCAGAAAGTTCTTCAAATATATTTTGATATAAACGGCTTTCCAGGCTGTTGCCTTCTATTTTTTGTTGGAAATCAACGGGGCTAATATTTTTAAAACCGGCTTCCGAGCCATCGCTCAAAACGGTTTTCAGCTCGAGGACATGATCGCGCGTAGTACCGTAAACAATGGAGGAAGATCCACAGGAATTGTTACCCACCATGCCGCCGATCATGCAACGGTTGGCGGTCGAGGTGTTGGGGCCAAAAAACAGGCCGTGCGGTTTTAAAAAAGCATTCAACTCATCGCGGATCACTCCGGGCTGGACTTTTACCCAGTTTTCTGCTTTGTTGAGTTGCAGGATTTTGGTCATAAATCGCGAGCAATCCACCACGATGCCATTTCCCACGCATTGGCCGGCGAGGGAAGTACCGGCGGCTCGCGGAATCAGCGATGTTTTGTACTCATCAGCAAAACGAACGAGTTTTTTAATATCTTCGGTGTCCTTCGGAAAGGCAATGGCCAGTGGCAATTCGCGGTAAACGGAAGCGTCGGTGGCGTAAAGCCTGCGCATGAGTTCGCCGCTGTGCAGCTCGCCGGAGAGTTGTTTTTTTAAGGTTTGAAGTGAAAGTGTCATATAGTGTTAAAGATAATTATTTCTCTTTTGCATGATCCGGTTGATGTAGTTCAAAAAAATAAACCATCCCGCTTGTTCAGCGGGAGAACAAAGAAAACAGTAGAAGAAAATAAAAAAACTTTGTTTTCTTTTGTTTCTTTTGTGGTTCAAAAAAGTATTCAACATTCAAAAAAATACCCATGCCTAAGCATTTCAAATACCTGGTCTTTATTGCGTTTATTTCCAGCGCCTGCATTTTTGAAATAGATAAAACGCCCAAAGAAATAAGCCCCGGAGTGGTTTTCCGAACCATGGCCACACTGCCGAGTGCGATCCCGGAGAGTTCAGGCATTGAAACAGGCGGCGATCACGTGTTGTATTCCATGAACGATTCAAAGGGGAATGCTACTTTGTATGCTTTCGATACGACGGGAACCTTGCTGCGGAGGATAAAAATCGACAACGCCCGCAACGCCGATTGGGAAGACCTGGCGCAGGATGCAGAGGGAAATATCTACATCGGTGATTTTGGCAACAACAATAACAAAAGAACCGATCTGCGAATTTACCGGATCCCGTCGCCAGACTCTTTCGCTGAAAATGAAGTGGTGGCCGATACCATCAATTTTGCTTACGAAGACCAAACCGCCTTCCCGCCGCATGATACCGCGTTTTTTTATGATTGCGAAAGTTCTTTTATTTTCAATGATTCCATTTTTCTTTTTATCAAAGACCGCGCAAAACACTCGGAAGGAAAGACCGTCATGTACAGCATTCCTGCCCGCCCCGGAACCCACACTGCTTTGCTGCGGGGAGAATTTTCCACCTTCAAGTCAAAACCCAAAGGCGCTGTAACAGCAGCCGACATCAGCCCTGATGGTTCGAAAATGGTCATGATCTCGGAGCGGAATGTGTGGGTTTTTACGGATTTCGAGGGAAGCGATTTTTTTGGCGGCAAAGTAAAACTCATCGAGCTGCCGGTCAAATACCAAATGGAAGGCGTGGTGTTTGTCAACGAATGCCTGCTCTACCTGACGAGCGAAAAAAGCGCAGGCGATTTCGCTGCATTGCATCGCTTGAGTATTTGTGGATTGTAGTTTGACCAGGCCGGTCGGGGTTCGTGGTTATTGCTTCTTTTCCTATGCACATTTGCAAGCGTTTCAATAAAAATGTCATTGATGAGCTGATGAAATCCAGGCGCCATCAAAAGGCCGAATGATTGACTAAACAGTATAAATTTATACGATCCGGGTATTGGATAATTTTTCAATATTCGATAGTTTTGCGGCTCGCTGACGGACTACCTGCAGCGATTTTGTCTTTAATTTTAACCAAATTGAAAATGAAACAACCCCGAAATTTGAAAACCATTGTCTCCTTGTTGTTTTTTACCTTGTTATTGCTCAATGCAAAGGCCCAGGAACTTAGCCCGGAAATGCTTGGTTTGAAGGCTTTTGCTATCGACGACGAAGTATTGGGCCGGATCGATTATTACGTAAGCGCCAATAAGATCGAAGATAAAAAACCTGTATTATTGTACCTCGACGGCTCAGGCGCTTATCCGCTTTTCCAGCACACCAGCCAGGGAATCGGCAGTTCTGTAGTAATTGATTTTCGCAGCCTTGCAAACAGCTACCATGTCGTAATGATCAGCAAGCCGGGAGTTCCGTTAATCGATTCTGTCGGATTCGATCCACAAATCGGCATCCCGCTGTACCCCGTGCCGCAGCTATACAGTGAAAAACTTTCGCTGGACTGGCGTGTCAATTCCGCTGACCTCGTTTTGAAAAAAATCAAAAAAGAACTGAAGGTTGAAGATCGAAAAGTGGCTGTTTTGGGCATTTCAGAAGGGTTTCAGGTTGCTGCAAAGTTAGGCACCGTAAATAAAAACATTACCCACCTGCTCCTTTTCGTCGGAAATGGACTGAATCAGTTTTTCGATTTTATCATTCAAAACAGGATCGATGCACAGAGCGGGCGCATTTCGGATGCCGAAGCACAAAGCAATATCGATTCGCTGTATGCTGCTATCCGCGACATTTACGCCCATCCGGATGCAACTGACAAAGAATGGTATGGACATACCTACCTGCGTTGGGCCAGCTTTTGCAACAACAACCCAACCGAAAACCTCATGGAGTTGGAAATCCCAGTTTACATCGCCGGTGCCGGCAATGACCGGAATACCGCAGTGCTGGGAACCGATTACCTGTATCTCGAAAGCATCCGCCGAAATAAGACCAATATTACCTACAAGGTCTATCCTTACGATCACTCGTTCAATGAACAGGTTAAAAACGAGGAGGGCGAAGTCGTTGGCATGAAAAATCATATACAGGAGGTGATTGTCGAAGGGCTAAACTGGCTATTGGAAAAATAAAAACATTCCACCTGGTCTTCATTTGCAAGCGTTTCAATAAAAATGTCATTGATGAGCAGGCGAGGATATTCATTGTTTTTGTATAAACATTTATACACAAAATTCCCCTATTGAAGAATGAGTTTTTTAGAGATCAGGTTTTTGCCGGTATCGAGAATCAGATAATAAATTCCTTTCCCAAACCGCTGTAAAGGTAGCTGGATATTTTGATATGCCTGAAGTTGGGTAGTATGAACTACCCTGCCGGAATTGTCCATGATATCCAGCTTGTAATTTTTACCTTTTTCCAAACCGCTCAGGTTTATTATAACTTCGGAGGATGCAGGGTTGGGATAGTATTCAAATTTGATTTTTTCAGTTTCACGCTCATTGACACTGACCCAACAACCATAAGTGGCGTTTACAAACTGTGGGAAAACACCTGTCGCCACTTTCAACACATCAGAATATTGTTTTAAATAAAGCGTGTCCGAAATCCCGTTGTGCCATTTAGCGCCGATCCAATCCAGTGCGAAATTTCCGAAGCCTTGCTCTTCCTGCATAGGTTGTTTAAAATAATCCAATTCGAGATTTACGGGCAGCATGTCCAATTGATTCGTAAGCGGATGGAGTATAAAAATCTGTTTATCTAAAATAGAATCCGGAAAGTCGGCAACGGGTTGAAAAGTAAAGCGCTTTAAATTTTTGAATTCGTTGTGCGTCGCTCTGGCGCCCGATTTCGGATAAACGACTGATTGTGACAAGGTGCTGTCGGAAAGGTCAAACGTCGAATGCATAGTGATCGAATCGCCCGGAGAACTCAGGATATGATACGCATTTTCGGTCATTAAAAATTCCTGTGCGTTGGAGGCAAGGTCATTCAAAGGAAAGGCAGCTAATAAATTTTCTTCAACAACGCTGTAATGATAAAGCATATAGCTGCCGCTCGTGTCGATTCCGGTGATAAAAAGGCCATCGTCGGTTACTTCAAATATTTCCGGTTCAAAGTGAAATGCAAAGCTGAACTGCTCCTGTAGTCCCGGGTAGCCATAAAACCGGAGGCTGTAATGATCGATGGAATCTTTAACATACAAAACTATCGGGTCGGATACATCGGTTGTTATTTGCTTTGCCATTTTGGTAATACCCGGAATAAACAGCGCATCGAACAAATACGGCTCAATCAACACGGTATTAATGGCTTCGGGAACAGAATAAGAAAACATGCCAATATCGGAAATGACCACATAAGGGTAGAGGGTAGAACCGGAATAGAGGACGGAAGTATTCTGCAACCAGTCTGCCCTTCTAAACGAAACCCCTCTGATCGTAGCACCCGGGATAGTGTCCAGGGTGATAAGATTTAAAGGCCAGCTATTTGAAAATGCACGGATCGTTGGTGGAAGTCCCTGGCTGGAATCTCCTGCCACCGGGACGATAAAGTTTCCAATTCCACATCCATTTGAAGTTTTCAAAAAGGATTGGCTGATTTCACCGTCGATCACGATCGCATCTTTTGCAACAGCCTGAGCCTTCATCTTTTGAAAGTTCAGTGCGAATTGTCTGTCTTTAAGTTGTGAAAAAGCGAGGATTGCCAATAAGGCCAGCAGTGCGGAAACGAGCTTTAATGTTTTCATTGTTTTTGTGTTTTGTGTTTTGTGAGTCATTTCTATTCAACGCTAAAGTTAGCGCTAATTCAAGAAACAGATTGTCGGCAAAACATTAAACAACGGGACTATTCGAGCTAGATCAGTTAAACTGACGACACATTTTAATTTAACAAGGTGGGAATTGCAATGGGAGGAACTGCTTTCAAAAAAACGAGTTTTTCCTGCTCCGAATGGAGGTTAAAACCCTCTCAGCCAACAAACTTTTTTGGATATGAAATTTAACCCGGAATTTATCCGTGAACAAGTTTACTATCAATCCCGACGAATATTTAAAAGGCTGACCACACAGTTTTCCATGTTCCCAACGGTCAATACAAATTCCTGTTTTACTTTCGTACCATCCGAATATGCGGCAGGCTCTCAGCAAGGCATTTTACGAATTATCTCCAATAATAAGTCATCTGTTTTTTCATTTTTAGATGTTTGGAGTACAGGCTCGAATACATGCGCATCGATGATTTGCCCATCTTCATCGATGGTAAATTTTATGGCAGTCAAGTCGTAACCATTGAAACTGTCAACAGGAATTATATCAATCGCATTATCTTTTAAATATTGTTGCAGTTGTTGCTGTCCACCGGGATATTTCGCTTCTTTTTCAGGATCAAGGGTAAATGTAAAATTGTTTTCCTTGGTATCATTATGTTTTAATGTGTTCTCAGGCAGGTATCGGATATTAACCGAAATGTCTGTGCCCGCGTCGGCCATATTGATGATCTCTTTTTGTTCCTGGCTGAGGGTATCATTTTTACTGCCCCCTTTCCTTATCTTTCCTTTATAGCTTGCCAAAATCTCAACTGAGAGGTATTCCCTGACCCAGGATGACTTATAACGAGTATTAAGATCGGCTAAAGTTTGGGCTTCATTTAATGTTTCCTTTGTAATTGAAAGATACGGATAAACCCTGTTCACTTCATATTTTAATTCATTCGTTGAATTGCCTTGTGATGAACCGGGATAAGGAAAAGCAAGGCTAATGAAAAGAAGTACGATCAGTTTGTTCTGTATGTTTTTCATAATACTAATTTTTGAGGTACTACTAAAATTCAAAGTTAGGTCAAGAATCCTCCTGATGTAGTATTTTGAATAGGATTAACAGCTCAATAACAAGTGTTTTTGCCGGGCGGTGTGACAAATTCTCCTTGCCTCTGG
>CAZKDA010000162.1:0-10763 GCA_964551455.1 uncultured Saprospiraceae bacterium | reverse complement strand
CAGCGCCTTATTTGCTCAGCAAAACCAGTTTCCCTAAATCTTTCCGAAAGATCGCAATGGGCATGCAGAAACCGATTTTGGTTTTTGAAGGCGGAGAAGCATTGCGTTTCGACGGGCTTTCCATTGAAAACGGATTGGCTGGTTTAAAAAGGCTCATGCACGCACATAATATGATCGATGCTGCGCCGTCGCCAATTGTCGCGCCCAGGGTTTTCAACAAAACCAGTTGGCTCAGAGCTTCGCGCTCCGGAATTTTTCTATGGTGGAAACAATCCGGCCTCAAAGTCAGCGCCGGAGAGCCTTTGGGTATCATTCATCAACCGCACGGAGAAAATACCACACGGGTCTTAGCTCACCGCGACGGATATATCATCGGCCACAATAACGCACCCGTGGTCAGCCAGGGCGATGCGCTTTTTAATATTGGATGGGATTAGAATTGATGATTTGCGGATTTGCGGATTTGCAAATCAACAAATTAGCACTCTTCTACCCTTTTGCGCCTTTTATCAACAACTTTAAAATTTCCTGGGCAGCATGAGCGATTACGGTTCCGGGGCCGAAAATGCCGACGACGCCTTCTTTGTATAAAAAATCATAATCCTGCGGCGGTATCACGCCACCGACAACTACCATGATATCATCTCTGCCCAGCGCTTCCAGCGCTTTGATCGTTTTGGGTACCAGCGTTTTATGCCCGGCGGCCAGCGACGATATACCTAAGATATGTACATCATTTTCAGCGGCCTGGCGGGCTGCCTCTTCCGGAGTCTGGAACAGCGGGCCGACATCCACGTCGAAGCCGAGGTCAGCGAAACTCGTGGCGATTACCCTGGCTCCGCGATCATGACCATCCTGGCCAAGTTTTGCTATAAGAATTCGGGGGCGCCGTCCTTCGAGCGCTGCAAATTCATCGGCCAGTTTTTGTGCTTTTTTAAAATTGTCATCCATACTGATCTCGCTTGAATAAACTCCTGAAATTGATTGTGGCTTCGCCTCAAAACGCCCGAAAGCTATTTCCATGGCTTCGGAAATCTCTCCCAAAGTTGCACGATTTTCGGCGGCGCTGACAGCCAGTGCCAGCAAATTGCCCGTTCCGGTTTGCGCGCATTTTGTAAGTTGTTGTAGCGAATCTTTGACAGCCTGTTCATTCCGGTTTGCCCGAATGGTTTCGAGCCTTTGTATTTGGCCATTTCGGACGGCATCGTTATCCACTTCGAGCAATTCGATATCCGCTGCGTCTTCTGTTTGAAAAATATTCACTCCTACTATTTTATCCTGACCGCTATCGATCCGCGCCTGTTTTCGGGCGGCAGCTTCTTCGATTTTCATTTTTGGCAAACCGTTTTCAATGGCTTTGGCCATGCCGCCAAGGGCTTCCACTTCGCTGATCAATGTCCAGGCTCTTTCAACCAGTTGGCTGGTCAGGTATTCTACATAATATGATCCGGCCCAGGGATCAACTGCTTTGACAATATCGGTTTCCCGCTGAATAATGATCTGGGTATTGCGGGCAATTCCCGCTGAAAAATCAGTGGGCAAAGCCACCGCTTCATCCAGCGAGTTGGTGTGCAGCGACTGGGTTCCGCCCAACACAGCAGCCATCGCTTCGATGCAGGTTCGGGCAACATTGTTGAAAGGATCCTGCTCCGTCAGGCTCCAGCCAGAAGTTTGGCAATGTGTCCTCAAAGCCATTGATTTTGGGTTTTGAGGATCGAATTGTTTTACCAGTTTTGCCCAGATAAGTCTGCCTGCCCTGAGCTTTGCAATTTCCATAAAATGATTCATCCCGATCCCCCAGAAGAATGAGATCCTCGGCGCGAACTCATCGATCTTTAGCCCGGCTTGCAGCCCTGCACGGATGTATTCCAGTCCATCGGCGAGGGTATATGCCAGCTCGATGTCGGCGGGCGCTCCGGCCTCGTGTATATGATAACCGCTCACACTGATCGAGTTGAACCTGGGCATATTTGCAGAAGTAAATTCAAAGATATCCGCAATGATCCGCATGGAGTGCTTGGGCGGGTAGATGTAGGTGTTTCGCACCATAAATTCTTTCAGGATGTCATTTTGGATCGTTCCGTTGAGTTGTTCCATGCGGACGCCCTGCTCTTTGGCAGCCACGATATAAAATGCCATGATGGGAATCACGGCGCCATTCATCGTCATCGACACGGACATCTGATCCAGGGGTATTCCGTCGAAGAGGGTTTTCATATCCTCCACGCTGTCTATTGCCACGCCTGCTTTTCCTACATCGCCGGTTACGCGAGGGTGGTCGCTGTCGTAGCCGCGATGGGTTGCAAGATCGAATGCTACTGAAAGTCCCTTCTGTCCGGCAGCGAGGTTGCGGCGATAAAAAGCGTTGCTTTCTTCGGCTGTTGAAAATCCGGCGTACTGGCGGATCGTCCAGGGTTGTGCAGCATACATGGAGCTGTATGGTCCGCGCAGGAACGGCGGGATGCCGGCGACAAATTTCAAATGCCTTGCCTTAGCAATATCCTTTTTATCAAAACGGGATTTGATCTTGATTTTTTCGGGAGTATCCCACGTAGTTCCCGAAGGTTCTGTGGAAAAGGCCGGGTTGAGGTTGAGCGATATTTTGGAAAAGTCAGGACGATTCATCTGGCAAAGATAATATTTCGCACCTGTTTAGTTAAGCTGTTTGTAGTGAAAAGGGCGCCTTCCTGAGAAGCACGCCCCTTTCCTGTCGTCGAAAAACTACCGATTTTTAATGTCTTGCGCTAATCAAAGGTTAAAATAAAAGGGACGCAGATAATTATGAATGATTAGGATAAAACGCAGTTTTAATTTTAGACATACTCTTATCATAGGATCAAGCCTACATAAAAAATCATAACCAATCAGCGTCCTTCAGTGTCGAATTGCATAAAAAACTTGTGTTCAAGTCTTATCTCAACACAAATTTTACAGGCAATTTATACCGTACTGGAACAGCTTTACCTCTTTGCTTGCCGGGTATCCAATCCGGCATTTCTTTAACTACGCGGAGCGCTTCATTGCCACAGCCGCCGCCAATCTCTTTCAGAATAGCGGCATGGGAGATTCGGCCCGTTTTTTCCACAACAAACTCGATCACCACGGTTCCTTCGATTCTATTTCTGATAGCTATTTGAGGGTAATTGATCCTTGAATAAATGAAATCCAATAGCGCCTTGTTGGCGCAGGTTTGTTTGTCTTCTTTGGTAAGCTCTGACGATTCACAACCCGGAAACCGGGGCATCTCCTCTACGGCGTCCCAAATTATAGGCAAGGCCTCCTCGATATCCGGCTCGTGGATGATCTCCGGTGCTTTCGGCCTGGTGACAATGGCTTTCGGCACGGGCATTTCAATTGGTGGCGCATCACTGGCGATCTCCGGTTCAAGTAATTCGGGGAGCGGTTCGTCGATGAATTCCGGTTCGTCGGGGAGGATGTTTTCAGTGATTTTCAAATTGGGTGGCGGAAGTTTGGGTTTTACCTCACTGGGCGTTCTAATGACTTCTTCAAATATTGGCTCGCTGGGAATTTCAGTTGTGTAATCCGAAATTTTTTTTTCATAAACTGTAATGTTAAAAGCAAAGATCACCAAACACAAAGCCGCCATAAAGCCAACTTTCAAAAAAATGCTTCTGTTTTTGTTCAATCCGGAGATGTCGTGTCTGTTCATTTTTTATATGGTTTAATAAAATGATGCCTGCATTGCAACCGGATGCAGCGGAAATTGAAATTGTAACTCGTAGTTTTTTCGAACGAAGTGGCAGGGTAATTAAAAAAGGGTCTGGCCTTTTGTGAATCTTCCCGCCAAAGGAAAGCTTTTGAAAGTAAAGATGCGAAGATGTCGAAATTGGTTGTGTGTAGCGGTATTTTTTTGGTTGGGAATCAATTTAGGGCAGTTGTTTCCGGGAAAGCATTAAAGATGCCCACAAAACCAAAAGTCCCGTCAGATTCACTTTTGACGGGACTTTTTCCTACGTGGTTCTAACAAAAATCAAACTGAGCAGGCAGCGATCAGTCTTCTTCCTCTTCGGACAGTTTTACAGTGCCGCTGGCATTCTGTTTTTCAATGCCGATGTTGGCCATTTCGGTTTGTACCATTTCTTTGATGAAAGGGCTGTGGATATCGTCGCCGAATTGAGCTGCAAATTGCAGGTTCTTTTCTGCGCGTTCGAAGTCGAGGTTCGATTTATATTCCATCCCGATTGCGTAAAATGCCATCCCAAAGTTGCGCTCTACGGTTTCGGTGTCGTTCCAGGTATTGTGCAAAATGACATTTGCAAGGTCGTCGTTTGTCGCAGTAAAGTGAACGCCATCGGGTTTGATGTAGGTGTTTTCTTCTTTCATTACACCGTTTTCCCAATAGCAGATCATCGTCGAGCCGTCCTGGAACTGGAAAATACCTTCATCGGTCATTTTTCCTTCTGCCCAGCTTCCGTGTAAAGTATCCTTTGATTCCCAGACGATCATGCCGGAACCGTGTCGGGTACCTTCTTCCAGCATGCCATAATAGACGCTGCCATCGAGCCGGTTGATCGTGCCGTAGCCATGAGGCTGTCCGAATTCCCAGCCGCCTGAATAGGTTTCGCCGGAAGCCAGGATCATCGACCCCTCTCCGTGCATCAAGTCTGACAGAAATTCTCCCAGGTACTCAGCGCCATCCGGGAATACAAGCGATCCCTGGCCTTCGCGATAGCCATCGTTCCATTCGCCGGTGTATTTGGCGCCGTCTTCATAAGCCATCGTTCCGTTGCCATGGAAAACACCGTCTTTGAATTCTCCTTCATACGAAGAGCCATCGGCTAAGAGCAACTTGCCTGAGCCGTTGATCTTGCCGAAGCGGATTTCCCCCTCGTACTTCGAGCCATCCTCCCAGGTAATGTTTCCGATACAACTGGATTCCGAAGGATCGCAATCGCTGGAAACGATGCGGGGAGAGTCTGGATCAGCAATTCCGCTGCCCCTGTTATCTTGCGCAGAAGCGCCAAAATAAACGAGACAGGCCAGCAGAACAGAGAACCAAACCCTTGATTCGATTTTTTTTGTTGGTACCATAACTTTAATTTGTTTATGAAATTTTTAGATATTAGACTTTAGATGTCAGAGTGAAGAATTAAAAGTGAAAAGTGGACAGTGGTTAATGATTAATGGTTAATGAAAAGTGAACCTGACACCGGATACCCGATACCGGATACCCAACAAATCCGCAAATCCGCAAATCAACAACTTCCCAAATCAACAAATCAACAACTTCCCAAATCAACAAATCAACAACTTCCCAAATCAACAAATTACCACATCAACAACTCCACCAATTACTTAAAACTTCTGAATGTTCATATTTCTGCTTTTCACTTTGACCGAGAGCGATATTTCCGGCTGCTCATTTTGTGTTAAAACCGCTTTTTGAAAATTGTCCGGAAACTCAAAGTTCTTACCAAATGCGTCAATGTCGATGTAAACGATATATTCATTTTCAGGGAGGTTGAATGCAAAGGAGCCGTCGGGTTGGGTATAAGTGATAAAAGTTTCTCCTGCTTCATTTTTGGCAATTACCGGGATGCCTACCAATTCAAATTTCGAGCTTTTAAACCGTACTTTTATTTCTTTGACGACACCTGTGAGGGAAATTGTTTTGAACAGGGGAATTTGGATTTCTGCATTTTTGTTCAGGTTGACCACCTGTTTGCTGCCGGCGAGTTTTCCTGTGGGGTCTGTCACACTGATCCTGTATTCGCCAGCGGGTACGGATTTGTACAATATCCACCCGTCTTTGTTGGTCAGCAGCGGGACTTGATCTATCTGAACCAACATTCCCTCAAGGGGCGGTTCGTTGTTTTCCGGATTGCCGTTGCTGTTAATATCTTCATACAAAAAGAGCTTCATTTTTTTGCCGCCGGAGGGAGGTCTGTAATTTCCTATTTTTTTAACCAATCTTATATTACAAAAGAAATCGTTGTAATTATTGGATTTAAAATATACAAATTCCGTGTCGAGGGTAAGGTTTTGTGGCAGGTTTGTTTTTACTCTGAAAGCGCAAGAATTAGTCCATCTTTTTCTAAAGTTGTCATAATTGAGCTGGTTGGAAATATTTAGTTTCAACTTGCTGTGGAAGAGCCACTTTCCCCAGTTGACATTCATCAGGAAGTTTGAAAAATCATTGCCGGAGAGCGCTTGTTCTATTGCTGCTGAAAGCAGTGGCGACCGCTGGCTGTAATAGGTATTGAAGCTGAAATTTATCATGGACATGGAAAATCCGACACGATAGAACAAATATTGGTTTTGTTTTTCGCTTTCTCTTGCAAAACTGAACGAGCCGATATCGCCGTTCCACAACACTGAAACTCCTCTGTGTTTTCTACTCATTTCCAGCTTGACACGGGAAGTGTTCGCGGTGTATATCTTTTCAAGTTGTGTGATATCCACGAAATTCCGCCGGTCAAATGTCTGGGAAGGGATGACCTTAAATTTCCATTTCCCGGATTGTGCGTTTTCAAACTGAACCTGGTACATGAATATATTTCCCTGCCTGCTGTACATTTCGTTGTGTTTCAATTCAACACTTCTGGATTGTTCGTATCGCACGGAAGTTTTTATTATGATGGGATCCAATCCGAAAAAGTCAAAGTTGTTTCTGGAATACAGCATTCCGGGGAAATTGCCTGAATAACCCAAAGTGGAATAACGGCTGCTGGACCGCAGCGACCAGTCTTGTGTTTCTTTTTCATATTCGCCAATCAACACCGCTCCAAGCCGGTTGTTAAAATTTTCCTGCTGAATTTTGTTTTGTTCTCCGCTAAGCCCGACCCGGAACCGGAGCAATGTTTTTTCTTTGCTGAGCGTGTTGGTAGCCCAAAACAAGCCGCTGTTCGACTGCGTTCCGAGCTGAAGCGCTCCATTGGCCTGGAAAAAACCCATTCGCGGGAATATTTTTTCATATCCGCCAAAAAAGCTGTTGGAGATATTCGGAGCTATGGCAAAAGAAGGGTGGAGTAATTCATAAATTCCGTTGACAAACCCCAGATGTACGGATTGGCTGTCCGTTCCGACATCATAAGTAATTCCTCTTCCGAAAAGCGATATTTCGTCATTATAATTGACATGGCCTACCGTGAGGGATTGTTTTTTCTGGCGATAACTGACATACGAATTGGAGAAGTTGATCTCGTCGGAACCTGAATAGTGAAATGATTGCAACTGGTAATTTATCAGTCCTTTGCTAAGCGGGCTTATACCTTTGGCGCTGATGTCCAGCATGTTTTGTCCGTGACCTCTGACCTGGGTTTCTAATCCGAATTCATGGATATTGTTGAAAGCCTCGTCGGGATAATGATATTTTTTGGAATGGATCAGCGGAAATGCAGTTACCTCGCAATCGGAAGCCTTCTTGCCATTTTTTTGCAAGGTAAGGATGAACTTCATTTTTGCCAGGTGCGTTTTGTTCCAGTTTTTATCCGGCTGGATAACAAAATTGAGCAAGGTATCCGCTTTGGGTTTCAGTAAAAAGTCCATAGTGCGATTGTCCACTTTCAGACCTGGTGGTTTTTGTTGTAATGCTACTCGGACCTCATAACTTATTTTACCGAGGTTTCTGACCCGGATGGGTACAAGAGCAAATGAATCGGAAGCGTTCAAAGGGATTTGTATCCGTTGCGGATCAAGCCGGATAGACAACCTTTCCTTAATTTCAAAACTAAGTCTTGCTTTTCCGAGTATGGTCTGACCTGTCAAAGTCTGGACGTAAACCTCACAACTCAAGCTGTCTTTGCCCTCCATCTCTGTTTGCGGCAGATATAGTTTTATCGAAGATGTTTTTATTTCACCTGCTTTTGCTACTATTTTGTAGGTCGATGGAGATAGCAGCTTCAGGGGAGCATCCGGTTTTACGACGAGTTTGACCAGTTGATCCGAAGGAGTGGTGATCTCACATTTTATGCGATGCAGATTGCCAGTGTAAAACGCTTCTTCCTCCTCTTTCCAGGTCAGCGTTATCGGCACTTCCTGAGCAAAACCGGGAAGCGTTGAAAAAAGAACAAATACTATAGTATGGAGGATATTGAAGCGTTTCATACATCGCTAATCCATCGTTACGGTAAAATAAATATAAGCCGTATAGTCTCCGGCATTTTTGAGGAAGTCGTTGCCATTGGAAGCTTTCAGGTCAAGTTCCACAAGTATTTCATCCGGACGATTGCCCGGTTTGCGTTCCGCTAAGGTTTGATAGCTGGTTGAAAGGTTTTTTTCACCCTTACTTTTAACATCTTTATTTCCTTTGGCTTTTATCGAGATCGCCGAAATGGTTACATTATGATTGCCGTTGCTCAGGTATTGATCTGCATTAACGGTAAGCTCCCAAATCTTAAAAGGATTACCTCCTCCGTTGCCATTCCCGTTTCCGTTTCCGTTTCCGTTTCCGTTTCCGTTGCCGTTGCCGTTCCCGTTTCCGTTGCCGTTTCCGTTGCCGTTTCCGTTGCCATTCCCGTTTCCGTTGCCGTTGCCATTCCCGTTTCCCTGGTTTGATGTTGATACCAGGATGGTCATCGACGATTTTACGCCTTTTTTAAAATCTTTGTCGGTGGAAAAAACAAACGGTTGCGGATATTCGAAAAGCGAAATGGCCACTCCGGTTTGCCCCCAAAGGGGAACTATCAGCATCATTGCAATGATGCTGATAGTTGTCGTTATCAACGAAAACCTCATTTATTGTTTATTAGGGATTTCAACATCGATAACAGCCATCTGGAGTTCATGCGAAGCGCCAATATCTACGATGGCAAGCGCTGAATATTTTCCGGCAGGAAGATCCTCTGGAAGATCGAGGTTAACATATCTCACATCTTTAGGCATGAAAGCCGCCGTAACCGGATGATTTTCAAAAAGGCGGAATTCTTTCCCGGAATCAGCATGCGTCAATTCCAGTTTGATGTTACCATCAACCACCGTTTCTCCGACATTTTCCAGCTTTAGCATAAACCTTCTTGGCGTTTGTACACCGGTTTCGCGTTCAAGCTCAAATCCCTTGATAGCCAATTCCTGCTGCTGGAGCGAAGGATGGATGTAGTACAAATGGACACCGATCTGGAAAGTAGTACTGATGCTGGATTGAAGGTTTCCATTGGTAGCCACTCGCTGGTATGGATCTTTGATCTGGCGAATGAAAAGCATCGTGTTGAAAACGCCTTGTGCAGGAGTGATATTTGCCGGTGGTAACATTTCAACTGCAAGGATCTTTTCCGACATTGGAAGCAATTCAATAGAAGTTTCATTTAAACTTGCCCAGGTAGCACAGGAATGTGGCAAAGTGCCTGCTTCGGAATATTGTTTTATACCGAAAGTATCCCGCACCCAGTCCTGGAAGCTGAACTGGAGCAATACCTTTTCGTTTGTAGGATTGGAGAGTACGATTTCCTGAACCTGGCGTTCGCCGGGTATTCCGTTGAAAAACAGGCGGCCATTGTTGATGGAAACACCCTGTGCATTTACCTGTATTCCAAGACAGGTCAGTAAGAACATAAAAATTCCTGAATAAATAAGTTGAGTGCGCATAGTGATGAAATTTTAATTAACGGTTATAAATTGATTTGTAATGAAAACGTAGTTGAAAAACCAGGACTGGAAGCCAATGCAGGCTGCAAACCCATTTTAAAAATATCCTGCACTTTTGCTGTACAATATCCCGTAAATTTTTTGTTGTTTTTCATAGCCGGAACAGAACAAACAGCTTATGATTCGAAATATTAAAATGGGAATGCGCCTGGGTTGAAAAATAATTTTAGGGTGGTTCTAATAATTCAAAATATAGTGGTTCATCCCGATTCTTTATCGGGACTAAGTAGGCAAAAGTTTAATTATCAAAGTTTTATGCTTTGCGACTAACGCCTGTGGCGTCACAAGTTATGCGCCTTGGCGTGAAATAATCAATTTTTAGAACCGTCCTTTACAATAATGATGATGATTAATCGAGCGATGCAATGAAGACCAATTCAACGGTGTAATCTCCTTCGGGTTTGCCGATGAATTCAGTATCATTGGCTTCGGTAGAATAGGTCAGATCGAAAGTCTTCGAGATAGCAGCCGGAGCGTTTGCAATAATGGTTTGCTTATCGCTATTGAGCTTAACTTTTGAAAGAGTGCCCAAATCCGAACCTTTTGCCTCCAGGCTGATGCTTTTGGTACTTATCTTATTGCCGGCAGAGTCCTCGAGATAATTTTTTTCAGCTAATACAATGACACTGTAAGCGCCTGCTGAAGTGATCGTTCCGGCATTTGTGGCAGAGTAGGAAACGCCATTGATAAAGTCGTCCGTCTCGTCAAAAACAAGAGTCGGATTAGCGTCGTTCAACTCAAATGTAATGACCGAATTGATGGTTACTTTCAACTCGGCTGTTTGTTCAACCTGAGCCGAAACAAAAGCAGCGGACGCCATAAAAAGCAAAACAAAAACAGATTTAATTAAACGGTGTGCATTTAACATAGTAGGTAGTTTAAATTAGTTATAAAAAAATAATTACATAGTAGTAAGGTGTTGCAAATGGCAAAGGCATGAGCCCGGGAGGGTTTCCATCCATCATTGCCTTATTGTTTGAAAATAGGGGGTAAAATAAAGTGGAATTATCGGGCAACTATTCAAGTTCGCAAGTCACTAAGGCAAAACGAATGCCAAGACAATGCGCATGGGTGAAGTAAATTTTAATAGCAAAATAAATATATCGTGTCTGAACGGAAACCCAAAATTCGCTGACAATCATACACTTACGAATGTTTTG
>CAZKDA010000161.1:0-10826 GCA_964551455.1 uncultured Saprospiraceae bacterium | reverse complement strand
TAATGAATATCTCAATCGTCATACCCTTATTTAATGAAGAAGAATCACTCCCCGAATTGGAGGAGTGGATCAGAAGGGTCATGGAAAAACACGACTTCAGCTATGAAGTCATCTTGATAGACGATGGGAGCAACGATGGTTCATGGCCAATAGTCGAAAAGCTGGCAGCTTCCAATCCGCATGTTCGCGGGATCAAATTCCGGCGGAATTACGGCAAATCAGCGGGCTTGAATGTTGGCTTTGAAGCAGCACAGGGCGATGTGGTCATCACAATGGATGCCGATCTACAGGACAGCCCCGAAGAGATCCCCGAATTGTACCGCATGATCGTTGAGGAAAAGTATGACCTCGTGTCCGGTTGGAAAAAGAAACGCTTCGATCCGATTTCCAAAACCATTCCCACCAAACTTTACAACGCCGCTGCCCGAAAGATCAGTGGAATTAAATTGCACGATTTCAATTGCGGCCTGAAAGCCTATCGCAATGAAGTGGTAAAAAACATCGAGGTGTATGGCGAAATGCACCGTTACATCCCGCTGCTGGCCAAATGGGCCGGTTTTTCAAAGATCGGAGAAAAGGTCGTGCAGCATCAGGCCAGAAAATACGGCGTCACCAAATTCGGCCTCAGCCGTTTTATCAACGGCCCGCTGGATATGCTGTCGATCACGTTTGTCGGTAAATTCGGAAAACGCCCCATGCACTTTTTCGGGGTCATTGGCATCGTCATGTTTATGATTGGTTTTTTTGCAATAGGCTATATCGGTTTCAATAAATTATACCGGTTGAATCATGGTTTGCCGACGATACTGGTCACCGATAATCCTTACTTTTACATCGCCCTGACAGCAATGATACTGGGAACCATGCTGTTTCTGGGAGGTTTTGTTTCCGAACTGATCGCCAGAAATTCCCCTCATCGCAACCATTACCTGGTCGAAAAAAGAATTGCTCAACCGCAAAAGACAAAACAAGGCTCCTGAGTTTCGTGAAAACCTGCATCATCATAGCGCCCGCTTATCCCTTGCGCGGAGGGATCGCATCCTCTACGGAAAGACTAGCTTATGAGTTGGAAAACCACGGTTACGAAGTGACGATCATTACTTTTAGTTTGCAATATCCCCGCATTTTCTTTCCCGGAAAAACGCAATTCTCCGACGACCCGCCTCCTGAAGGGCTGAATATCGAGATCAAGTTGAATTCGATCAATCCGTTCAACTGGTGGAAAGTCGGGAACGATATTCGAAAACGCCGCCCCGACCTCGTCATCACCAGGTTTTGGATACCCTTCATGGCGCCTTCGCTGGGTTCGGTGTTGCGATTGATAAAAAGGAACAAGTACAGCAAAACCATCGCCATCGTTGATAATATCATTCCCCACGAGAAGCGCTTCGGCGACCGCGCATTGGCCAGCTATTTTGTCAATTCGATCGATGCCTGCATCGTACTGTCGCAAATAGTCGGCGAGCAGATCAGGCAGTTTTCAGCTTCCAAACCCCTTCAGTACATCCCGCATCCCAACTACGACAATTACGGCGAAATGGTCAGCAGGGAACAGGCTTTGGCATTTTTAAAACTGGAACCGGAATATCATTATCTCCTGTTTTTTGGATTTATCCGCGACTACAAGGGACTGGACCTGCTGATAAAAGCCATGGGCGATCCACGTATAAAATCCTCGCGGATTAAGTTGATCGTTGCCGGAGAATTTTACACGGATGAAGCCAGCTACACCGAACTGATCCGCGCTCACGATGTGGCGAAAAATGTCATTTTGAAAACCCAATACATCCCAAACGAGGAGGTTAAATATTATTTCTGTGCAGCAGACCTCATCGTGCAACCTTACAAATCAGCTACGCAAAGCGGTATTTCCCAACTGGCATTTTTTTATGAAAAACCCATGCTGGCTACCAATGTAGGCGGGTTGCCCGAAATCATCGATCACGGATCGTCCGGTTATATCGTCAAAGTTGACCCCGCGGCAATTGCAGATGCCATCGTCGATTTTTTTCAAAATGATCGCGCCGATGCTTTTACAAAAGCCGTTATTGAAAATAAAAAGAAATACTCCTGGGCTAACCTGGTGAAAGGGATTGAGGAACTAACCGCCATTATTTAAGTTGAAAATTCGTAATTGAAAAGTTAACAGTGAACCGGAAACCGGAAACGGTGATAATTGATACAACGATACAATCAAATTTTGAAATCTTTTGAATGACACTAATAAAATCAAGAATTTCGGAAAGCATCCGGGTAAAACAGGCGCTTTTGCAGGATGATGAGATGTTGGAAACCATCGATCAGATTTGCAAAGCGACCACGCTTGCCCTGAAATCCGGCAACAAAGTGCTCCTTTGCGGAAATGGCGGCAGCGCTGCCGATGCCCAGCATATTGCAGCGGAGCTTTCCGGACGCTATTATCTCGATCGCGAACCGCTCTACGCCGAGGCGCTGCATACCAATACTTCAGCACTGACAGCCATCGCCAACGATTACGGATACGATGAGGTTTTCGCCAGGCTCGTCCGCGCTCAGGGTCGCAAAGGCGATATTCTCATCGCACTTTCCACCTCCGGCAATTCTCCCGGAATTCTCAACGCCATCCATGCCGCCAAGGCTTGCAACATGACCGTGATCGGCTTGACCGGCAGCAAGGGCGGTAAAATGAACGGCATCTGCGATCATCTCCTGAAAATACCGAGCAATGACACCCCACGCATCCAGGAATGCCACATCCTCGTCGGCCACATCATCTGCGAAGTAGTGGAATCGGCTATTTTTAAAAAGTAACAGTTTCGCCAAAAATCATGGAATTTCAACCCAAAGGATGGACGCTTTTCTTAGACCGCGACGGCGTGATCAATGAGCGCATTCCGGGCGCTTACGTGGAGCATCCCGCTCAGTTTGTCTTCACTGATAAGTGTCTGGAAGCGATGGCCATTTTTAAAAAAATATTCAAGCGGATCGTCGTGGTGACCAACCAGCAGGGCATCGGCAAAGGGGGCATGTCGGAGCGGCAGCTACAAAAAGTACACAACGCCATGCGGTCTGCCGTAGAAAGAGCCGGCGGCAGGATCGACGGGATTTATTTTTGTCCCGATCTGGAAAAATTCAACCCGGAATGCAGAAAACCCAACACAGGCATGGCTTTCCAGGCGAAAGCGGATTTTCCGGGTATCGATTTTTCGAAGTCCGTTATGGTGGGAGATTCCATTTCTGACATGGAGTTCGGAAAGCGATTACACATGACGACGGTGTTGATCGAAGGGAAACCGCAGGGTGAGATTCCGCTGGCTCTGGTCGATTATAGGTTTGCTTCGCTTTTCGATTTTGCCGATTCGATTTAGGGATTTGCGCTTTTAACCGCAAAGGTCGCAAAGGAACCGCAAAGGTTATGATGCCAGCAGCGTTAGATCGCAATCTGGGATAATTTTACTTCGCAATCACTCCACAATAACCACCTCTGTAGCCCCATACCCATATCTGGGATGAAACTCATTTTTAAAAGTCACCACATCGGGATTATTGATAAGGCGGGTGGCGATTTCATTGCGGAGCTTTCCTTTGCCGACACCGTGGATCACAAAAACCCTGGGAACACCCAGCCGGATCGCCTTTGCTATGAATTCATCGAAATGGCGCAACTGAATGCGGAGCTTTTCGGCATTGTTCAGGCCATCTGTGTCGGTCACCAGGTTTTCGATGTGCAGATCGAGTTCAGGATTGAAATGTGCCAACTCCGAGACGCTGTATTTATCCAAATGGCTAAATACGGAAGAATGCAAAGCAGGCCGGATATTGCGTTTGGTGTAAGTTTGGAGGTCTTCTTCGGTTATGGCTTCACTATCAAAATTTTCAAAAAGGATGTAGTGGTGAACCCTGATGTTGAGGATCGGCGCGGTGCGCATTCTTTTGAAAAACTGCTGGGGTTTGATCCGGATGGTTTTGCTGAACTTTTTCCCGGTGCCCATCGTGGTGATCTGCCAGCATTCTATCAGGATTTCCGGGTCGTCGTTCAGGTTGTCGAAAAGCAATTCACCCAAAGAGATCGCGCTCACCGAGTCGATCTTTCCGTTGGATTTCAGCTTCAGCACCTTTTCCAAACTCATGGAAAATGCAAACAGTACGTCGTATTGGGTATCGTTGATCAGGTGGATGTCGTACTTTTCCACAGAAGCATCGCGGCGGTATTTCGGCTCAAATGCCAGTTGCACCCCCAGGCTTTTCAGGATCGAATATTGGGAGTGGACATCCGGCGAATCCGGCGGTTCCGGTGTTTTATCAGCAGGGCCTTTGACGATCTTGGCTTTTACGGGAGGCTTGTTCCGGTTTGCAGCGCGATAATCTTCGTCGCGGATCAGATCTTCGGCAAAAACGGGAATTTCATCACCATCGTCGAGCAAAACGCTCACCATCCCGTGTTCGAGCAGTTCGCTCACTGTGCCTTCCGCACCCGTATGGATCAACCTCACCCGGCTTCCGACTGCAAATAGCATAACAACCAGTTTTGTATGAAACAAATTTTGAATGAACAAAAGTACGCCATAAACTCTGAATTATTTAAAAACGTTACCTTTGCCGCCATGAGAAACCTGCGCTGGAAAATCGCTCAATCTGTTGAAATTCGCTGGTGGCAACGCTACTTGAAACGCAAACCCGCCGCCGATTATTTAAACTGGAAACAAGCCTATTGGAAGACTTTTTTACAGCAATGCGGTATTTTTTTGAAAACGGGAGAAACCGTGCTTGATGCAGGTTGTGGCCCCGCCGGAATTTTTACCATTCTGAAAGATCATGAAGTGGATGCCGTGGATCCGCTGATCGACCGTTACGATGAAAAGCTCGACCATTTTAAAAAAAGCAGCTATCCCTACGTTTCCTTTTTTGCCGAAACCATCGAAGATTTTCAACCTGAAAAATCTTATGATGTAGTATTTTGCCTCAATGCCATCAACCATGTCGATAACCTGGAAATTTCTCTCGATAAACTGACCGATTGCCTTCGCTCCGGCGGAAAGCTGATCATCTCTTTCGATGCCCATAACCACCAACTTTTCAAGCGCATCTTTCGTTTAATTCCGGGCGATATTCTGCATCCGCACCAATTTGATCTCAAGGAATACAAACACATGCTGCTTTCGCGAAACTTAAAAATCGCCAATGAACTTCTATACCGAAAAAGCTTCTTGTTCAACTATTACGTTTTGGTGTGTTTAAAAGAAAGTAAACGGTGAACGGTGAATGTTGTGTTCGGTATCAGGTATCAGGTATCAGGTATCAGGTATCAGGTGGCCGGTGACCCGATACCCGATACCCGATACCGGCCACCTGATACCAATAATATCAAATCAACAAATTACAACAATCATGAATCGCAAAAACATATCCTCAGGCGCAAAATGGGAAGATATCGTCGGTTATTCCAGAGCAGTACGGATCGGTAACCTGATTGAAGTATCGGGAACTACGGCGGTCAACGGCGACAAAACAGTCGCTCCCGGAGATGTTTACAAGCAAGCGGTTTTTATATTTTATAAAATCGAAAAAGCGCTCCAGGAAGCTGGCGCCAGCCTGGAAAATGTGATCCGCACGAGGATGTACGTCACCGACATCAAACATTGGGAGCAGGTCGGGAAAGCCCACGGCGAGTTTTTTAAAAACATCAAGCCCGCCACGAGCATGGTGGAGGTCAGCGCGCTGATCGATCCTGCATTGCTGGTGGAGATAGAGGCTACGGCGGTGGTAGAGTAGAAGAGGAGTATTAAGCTTATAAAAATGGCTTTTAGCCTTTTGTGGTTTTTATTTTTGAACCATCCCACTGTTCAGCGGGAGACACAAAAGAGAACTATAGTTTAGAAAAATGTATAAAGTCAAGGAAATATTTTACACGTTGCAGGGAGAAGGCCATCATTCCGGGCGCCCGGCTGTGTTTTGCCGCTTTTCGGGCTGTAACCTGTGGAGTGGGAGAGAGGCCGACCGCCACAAAGCTATTTGCAAATTTTGCGACACGGATTTTTGGGGAATGGATGGTGAAAACGGCGGGAAATACACCGCTGCGCAACTCGCCGAAAAAGTCATGTCCCTTTGGCCCCGACCTGGTCGGGACAAGCCATCGAAGGTACAAAACAGCAAACCCTTTGTCGTCTGCACCGGTGGCGAGCCGATGCTGCAACTGGATGAGAATCTCGTTGACGCTTTTCACGCCGAAGGTTTGGAAATCGCTGTGGAAACCAATGGAACGATCCCGCTTTTTGACACAACAAAAAGCGGGATCGACTGGATTTGTGTAAGCCCCAAAGCAAATACCGAAATGGTATTGAAAAAAGGTAACGAACTGAAGCTGGTATTTCCGCAACCCGGCGCCGAACCTGAGAAATTCACAGACCTCGAGTTCGACCACTTTTACCTTCAACCTATGGATAGCCCGCAGTTAGAGGAAAATACCCGCATGGCGCTGGAATATTGCCTGCAACATCCGCAATGGTCGCTGAGCCTCCAGACGCACAAGATTTTGAATATTCCCTGAGTGTTAGCAGCCACTGCAAAGCAATCCCGAATTTCGTGAAAAAGCGGGACAAAATCCAAAGCACTAAACGTAAACCGATCAGCAATAAATTGAATTTGAAACCATTAATTGTTTACATTCAAAAAATCAGCTAACTTTCATCAAATTTCTAATTATGATAGATTTCACAAATCACATAGATTCTGATCCTAAAGTAATGCTTGGAAAGCCTAAAATTAAAGGAACAAGGATTACCGTTGAATTAATTCTTAAAAAGTTGGCTGACGGATACGATACGAAAGAGATCATAGGAATGTATCCACATATTAAACTTGAAGACGTTCTTGCCTCGATTGCTTATGCCGCTTCGGTAATTGAAAATGAAGAAGTAATCAAAGCTGCCTAAATAACATCTATGAAAAAGCTGATTTTGAAACTATACTGGCGTTTCTTAAGCAATTAATTTTAAAAATCGACAAAGAAGAATTAATTAAACCTCCTCAATTCATTACTATAAATAAAAACAAAGTAAGGCGGAGAAAAATTTGAATGGTTTCTAGCGCCGTATATTAGTCCACACCAGCAGGTCAGCCCACTACAAACCCGCCTGACCCGCCCGACTGCCCTCAGGCGGGCAGGCCGGAACAGGCAGGTTTGCTGGCAGGTATAGCCTTGCGTTGTGCGTCATTGATCGATGGTTGTTTTGGCTTCAAAGTTTTCCATCAGCTTTTTGTAAACCGGGTTATTTTTCAGAATATCGACATTTCCCAGCACAATGAGATGCTGCCTGGCTCTGGTGAGCGCCACGTTAAGCTTTCGGTCAACGCCTTCTTCCGACAGCGAAACGAGGGAAGCGAGTTGCGTTTGGTTATTGAGGCAAAGCGAGATCAGCACAATATCCCTGGCGCTGCCCTGGTAGCGTTCCACCGTGTCGATGGTCAACAACTCCGTGTCGATACTTTTCGCGGAAAGCGCCTGACTGATCTGTGCGATCTGAGCGCGATAAGGCGTAATAATTCCAATGGTATTTTTGCCGAAAGGCAGTTGATTTTGAGCGTAGATCCGCTGAAAGCTAAAAACCAGTTCGCCGATGAGATTGGCCTCAAAAGCATTTGTTTTTCCGGTTTTGCTGTTTTGATCGGTTTCGGTCGGTAAAAAAAGTTTTCTTCGTGAAATGAGCAACTGCTCGAGGTAAGAACATCTTTCCGGCAACTGAAGCTCGATGGCTTGCAACTGAAATTTGCCCGCAGGAAGCGACTCCGGAAGCGTTTTCAAACCAAAACCATAAAAGTGCTCGCTGGGAAAATCCATGATGTCGCGGTGCATCCGTCCCTGGTGGCTGAGCCTGGCATAAGCCCAATCCCAATCATTTTCAACACACCTTTTGTACAATCTTTCAAACAGCGAATCCCGCATATTCGTCAACCCGATCGGGTTGAGCAGCGCTGAATCGATCCTGGATTCTTCGGGGCTTTGAACCACGACCGCCGGCAACTGCTTGTGGTCGCCGATCAGGATAAACCGCTCGAAATGCGGCAGCAGCCCCACGAGCATGGGTTCCAGTATCTGCGAAGCTTCGTCGATGATGACGCGATGGAATTTTTTGAGTTGCAACAATTCGGTTTTTCCGGCGAAAGAGGCTATGGTTCCAGCAAAAATTCGGTGAGTATCAATGGTGTCTTTCAGGTCTTTCCGATTGTCGAGGCGGCTGATCTTGTGATCGAGCAACTGTTCATGGAAATGCTCCTGCGTGGAAAACCGCGAGCCAATGCGGATGTACTCGTTTCGGATCAAAGGATCTATCTTTTCGATGGCTTCGCAAATTTCGTCAACCGCGCGGTTGGTATAGGCCAGCAGTAGGATATTTTCGTCGGTTTCGTTCAAAAGATGCGCTACAAAATGCCGCAGCATGACGCTGGTTTTGCCCGTTCCCGGCGGCCCCCAGAGCAAAAAATAATCTTTTGCGTTGATCATTTTTGCAAGGATGCCGCGCTGCTCTTCCGTCAGATTTTTGATGGGAGCAACGGGCAATGCTTCCGCTGCCTGTGGCGGTTCGAGGGTAAACAGCAGTCTTTTTTTCCTTTCGTCAAAACGAACAAACTGGAACAGCGAGCGATACATCGTGATGAAGCCGTTGTCCATCATGTCGTGTTCGAGATTCCAGGCCATGTCCTTTTGAAAAATAGTTTGGTTGAATTGTTTCGAACGCAGCCGCACCGCTACCGTTTCGCTGGTGATGGCGGTGATCGTGCATTTGAAAATCTGGCTGGACAAAGCAGCCTGCCCATCCGCCCGGAAGGGATAAAGCACGGCAATATCGCCTTGTCGGAAATTGGCCAGCGGGTTGGTGCGTTTTGTTTTTTTAAAAACTATAATCGGATCGTCCGTATGGCTTTGGTCGGAAGACAAAACCTTCAGGTGGCTGATGAGATCGAATTGGTCTTCCTTTTCGCGGTCGTCGTTGAGCCAGATACTCGCCAGGCCATTGATGTTTTCCAGTCCCTGCACGCCAGTTTTGGCTAATTGGTGCTCGCGGGCAATGAACGATGAAAAAGCGGTAAAATACTCCCGTTCCAAAAGGCTCATGCTTTTTAAAACCTGCCGGAAGGTTTGAATATCGTTGGCTATAAATCCTTTGAGTTGATTGAATTTGGCGGCATTCAGTTTTTCAAAAATCGTTGTCGAGTTTTGTTTTCTCAGGTTAATAAGGTCTTGCTCGATGGCGATCAACTGGTTGCGCAACTGCAGGGCTTCGTACTGCTGCGCCTTAGCTCTGGGTGCAAAACGCAGTTGGTTGAGATCGACGCCGGAGTACAAAATAAAGTTGGAGGGGTCGAGTTTTCCATGAAAAACAGACCGAATGATGAGGTCGTACAACAGCGTTTGAACGTAGTGGTTTGAACTGATCCCATAAGCGTTGGGCTTAAAAGGGCTTCCGCTTTTCAGCTCCACGATGGCCGATTTGTCGTTTTCGGGATTCCTGTAAAAAACATCCAGCCGCCCTTGCAAGCCGTACCATTCGGAATAAAACGAAGGTTCGAGGATACAATCCTCTGGCTGTATCCCATTTTCCGCAAAGCCTTTTGCCACCATCATTTTTAGGTTGATAAAATGCTTTTGGGAACTTTGCATGATCTCCCGCACCACGCTGTTTTCAAAAAGGACAAAAGCCAGCGGGTTGAGGCGAAATACTTTGGGGAAAATTTCTTTGAAAGTCGCATCGGGGTTGCTCATCAGTTCATCCAGAAAAAAGTTGGCGATATTCCCGATCATCAGGTGTTTGGTATGTTCGAAGGGCAGGTATTTTTTTAGTAAATAAAACAACGGCTCCGCCCCGTGATCCTTGAAACATTCCGAAACCGCGGAAACATCCACGAGATGATCCGGCTCCAGCACAAAAGCGGCAGGGCGGTAATATCCTTCGGCGTCGATCTCCACATCGATGAGGTTCATGTTGAGCGGAAAGCTGAATTTTTCGCGGATCGCCCGGATGGTCGGGTTGAAATTTTCGTTTCGTTCGGGGATGTTGTAACGGATGAGAATTTCATTGGCCGGGTTGGTTTCATCGTAGCCGGTGAGCAGGTATTTTTCG
Organism: uncultured Saprospiraceae bacterium; assembly: GCA_964551455.1. GTDB lineage: Bacteria > Bacteroidota > Bacteroidia > Chitinophagales > Saprospiraceae > JAHDHW01. Next base: position 729 of record CAZKDA010000161.1, on the reverse strand, counting down.
GAATCGTCTTTCAAAATAACCGCCCGCACCTTTGGTCTGAAACCGCTGATCTTCACAGGTTTCAGGTCGATCGGCTGCGCCTCCAAGACTAGCGGTTGCAAATGCTCCGGGATAGCCTCGTCGTACAATGCCGCGATACACTCCAGCAAAACCTTCAAGCCAAAAGCGTAAATTTGCTCGGTGTTTTCAGCATCTTCGGCATTACCGGCGAGTACCCTGGCCTTTTTTCTAAAATGGTGGATGTTGAAATGGATCTGCTGCTCAATGCCGTATTGCTGGCTCACATAAGCGATGCGGGAAAAGAGGGTGGTAAACTGCAACTTCTCTTCGCGGGTGACTTCCACGAAGATCAAATGCAGGGTATGGTACAGCCGATCCACCTTTGCAGTGGTATCCCAGCTTGTGTTTTGGTAAATTTTTTCGACCTCACGATAAAAAAGTCTTGCCAGTTCCCGCTTTTTCATGGCTGTAAAAATAACAATTTTTGAACTTGTTCACGGATAAAGGCTTTGTTCAGCTTTTAATTCGCGGAATTCGCGTCAATTCGCGTCTCCCCCAAAAAATTCCCCCAAATTATCCTTATCTTTAACAAGTAAGCAACAAAACCCGGCTATTCAAAACAAATAACTTTCAACTCCATGAAAACAAAAAACTCGCCCCGCAGTTAGCGGAACGAGTTTTTATAATCTTTTCTAAAATCGGAATATCCTGAGATTAGTCATTAAAGGT
>CAZKDA010000160.1:0-10836 GCA_964551455.1 uncultured Saprospiraceae bacterium | reverse complement strand
ATGGTGAGGGATGCAAATCAATGTATTTTTGAAAAAGTAATTGAAATAGAAGAAATTCCTGAAATTATCATTTACGACATTTATCCTACAATACTACCATGTGATGTTGATAGCATTCTACTTGTGATAGAACTTCTTAATGGTGAAACCGATGATCTGAATTGGGAGTGGTTTGATGGTTCCAACAAAAATCAAATATTTATTTCTCAACCAGGAAATTATAACCTGAAAATCAGTAATCAATGCCAAACGATAACAAAAGAAATAACAATACAAACCGATGAAGATATTTTTCGAGATTTAATTTATATCCCCAATGCTTTTTCACCAAACTTCGATGGTGTAAATGATGAGTTTCAATTATTTCCTGCAAACGATGTTGAAATCTTAAATTTTGAGATCAACATTTTTAACCGCTGGGGCGCATTACTTTTCAAATCCACAGATATTGATTTTTCATGGGATGGGCTATTTCATGACCGGGAATTAAACCCGGATACGTATGCCTGGTGGCTTAAAGCTACATTATCTTCGTGCAAAAGAGAAGTTCAAATATTCAAAAAAGGCGATATTACGATACTTCGTTGAAAAAGTCTGAGGAGATTAATTTTTGTGTTAGGTTTTAGGCCATTCTATTTCTCAAGTTTCATCAATAAAACTAACCCCGGCAGCTGTGGTGTTTTTAAAAAAAACTGTCATTCGAAGATTAAATTTCATTTTATATAAACGCCAATTACTATTTTTGCGGCATTTTGCAGCGCATTGAAAAATGCAAAAGTAACAAAAGAAGTTTAATCCAATCCAATCTGATGGGGGTTATTAAAAGACAGGGGATCAAGCAAAGCCTGGTCAATTATTTTGCGGTAGTGATCGGGGCGGTGAGTGTGATCTTTATCTATCCGCTGGATCGCGAAACTTATGGCCTCGCCCGCTTTATCATTGATGCCTCCATGTTTATTGCCCCTTTTCTGATGCTGGGTTTTAGCAGTGTGACCATTCGTTTTTTCCCGCAGTTCAGGGACGACAATGGACACCACAACGGCTTTTTGTTTTTCCTCATCAGTGGAGTTTCGGTGGGGTGCGTGATCTTTATGCTGGCAGCTTTCCTCTTCCAGGAGCAGTTTTATGAAATTTACAAAGATCGCCCGGCATTTTACCGCGATTATTTGCACTATCTGGTCCCGATCTCGATTTTGCTGGCCTTCTTTAACCTCTTTTATTTTTACAGCACTAATTTCAATCGGATCGTTGTGCCGGCGCTTTATCAGAACTTGATAAAGGTCACTTTGCCTATCGTCATTTTATTATACTTTCTTGGAAGGATTTCGCTCGATACGGTCATCGATGCGATCCTGATCAATTTTATTCTGGCGCTGTTTGGACTTATCATATATGTTTACTGGCTGGGACAATTGAAACTGAAACCCAGCCTGAAATTGCTGGATAAGCCGCGTTTAAAAAGTATTGCCAACTATGCCGTTTATGGTTTGTTTGGCGGGATAGGCAGCGTGCTGGCATTTCGCATTGATTCCATTATGATCACCACCATGATCGATGCGGAAAGTAATGGCACGTTTGCCATAGCCTTGTTTATTGCCAATGTGATCGCCATTCCCACAGATGCTATCGGCCAGATCACGTCTCCCATTTTGTCGCAGGCTTTTCAGGATAATAACCTGGCGCATATCAGGATGCTTTACAAACGCACGTCGATCAATTTGCTGGTGGTGGGATTGCTGCTTTTTATCGGGATCATGGCATCTGCCGAAGACCTCTTTTCCATCATGCCCAACAGCGAAGCCATGATGGCCGGTTGGTGGGTCGTGCTTTTTATCGGATTTTCAAAGGTCGTGGACATGGGTACAAGCATCAACAACCAGATCATCGACTATTCGAAGTTTTACCGGTTCCGGTTGTATGCACTAATCTTACTGGCTGTGTTCAACGTAATCTGCAACCTGCTGTTTATTCCCAAATTCCACATCGCCGGCGCTGCTCTGGCTACGATGTCATCCATCATTTTATACAATTTGGTAAAATTTGTTTTCATCATCTGGAAGTTGGATATGCAGCCATTTTCCATCGGCACCTTGAAAGTTATTGCCATAGCAACCATAGCTTTCACAATTGCCTGGTTTATACCCTTGACGGGAAATCCGCTGGTGGACATCCTGATCCGATCTTCGGTGATTGCAGTTTTGTATATTTTCCTGATCTTGTATTTTAGGATATCTCCTGATGTCAATGAAGTTTACGAAAACGGGATGGCCTGGTTGAAAAAACGTTTTTAAAACTAAAAGCTACTCCGGGATTTCGAACTTCCTGAAAGCTAAACCATCATAAGGCCACACCTTCCCACATTCGAAAATACAACCCAACGTTCCGTCCTGTAAGGCGATCAGGTCGGAGTTGGCTGCATAACCTTCAAAGAGCACTTCAGCGACTTTCCAGGTTTTTCCATCGTCTTTGCTGAATTGCACGGTCAGGTCTTCGCGGGCATATCGGTGGCGCGGGTTGGAAAAGAGCAAAACCCGCTGACCGTTCTTATCAATATAGCTGTCGAGGCTGGCCTGGCAAGTCACGCCATATAATGCTTCATCATAGTGTTGATCTTGCAAAGTCAACCCTCCGTCATGGCTATAAGCTACACTTCTCAAAAAGATTTTTCTGGAACGTTTCGTCAAATTTGTTAGCAGGGAGCCTTCGCTAAGTTCCGCAGTTTCTCCTTCGCTGGTTCCGGTTTCCGGAGAGATTCCTCCGATATTCCAGTCCATTCCACCATTATCGGAATAAATCAAGTGTGAGCGAAATTCCACTTCACCCTCAATTAATGTTGAATGGTACGCAGTAGCGATCATGCGATTATGGAATTCAGGAGATGTTAGCTGTAGCCCGGAACCTGAACCAATCCCATAGTAATCCCATTCAGGTTTTTTGACTGAATTCGTGATTTCAGTGGGTGTAGTCCAATTGGCTCCATCATCTTCCGAGTGAGAAAGAAAAACTCTTCTGGTATCTTTGCTTTTTCTCGTTCTTATATCGTACCAATGATCTTCGCCCAAATTCCACATAATCAATAAAGCAATGCGGCCACTTTCTCGATCTACCACCGGGACGGGGTACGAACAGGTATTTGTACTATCATTCCAAATAACTTGTAATGGAGTCCAGGTTTCCCCATTGTCAAAGGATTTTTTTAAAACAATATCGACATCGTAATTATCACGGCAGTTTCCTACACGGCCTTCTGCGAAGGCCAATAGCGTACCTTTTTTCGTTTGCACAATTGATGGAAGGCGAAAACAAGCGTAGTCATTTTCTCCAGCCTGGTAAATATACTTGGGTTGTGGCATTTCAGAAAATGTTCCCTGTATATTCCAGTCATAAACTCTCATCGTATTTTTCCAGGGACGGAAAGCTATTGCCCCTTTTAAAGGCTGACTTAAAAAATCTGAGGATTGATCAGCCACTTTTACCGAATTTATAAAAAAAGAAAAAACACTATCCGAACGAATGACCTCGAAGTCAAATGGAATATTTGGTTTAATGTGCTCAATAGAAGGGGACAAATAAACCACAGAATCAAATTTTGGCGAATAAACATATAACCTGTGGCCATAAACCGGGGTATCACTTTTTTCATAAATCGATTTTTCTTTGGTGGAATCAAACCCAAAATGATTGTTGAAAAACCAGAAGATCGAAGTGGTGCCATCGATCTTTTCCAGGCTGAGACGCGCTTTGATATGAAAATCCCTGTCCTGTACGTAAAAATTGCTGTAAAGCATATTGCTGAAATTGTCGCCTTCTCCGGAACATTCCAGATAACCATCTCCGGCGATCCATTTTTCGCCCATCACCAGGGCATTCAGTGCAACGCCGTTTTCAACGATCTTTGTAAAACCGGATGGCTCGGATGGTTCACTGCACGAGATGCCGGCCAGCAAAATTACCAGGTAAAAGAATTTGAGAAATTGCCATCTGAGAGGATGGCACGATTCGATAAAAGTTGTGCTCATTTTGGAAAATCATTATTGACGGAAAGAATCTTCAACAACCCTGAACCGGTTTCAGCAGGATTGCTATTTTTGCCATAGCATGAAGGTAAACATCAAACCGGATAGTTTTGTGCAAATTAAATAAAATACGAATTGCTAAATTTAGAAAGATTCTGTAAGAAACCCATGCGGTTTGATGTTTATGCCGCAGCCTTCAAGTTTTGGGCGAATGCACAAAATTTGAAGGCTGGCGGTATAATTATTTTTTTTATCCTCTCTATTTTTCCTTTTCATCAGCTCGCTTTTTGCCAGAATGACCAGATTTTTTTTGGCGACGGTAAGATGAATTGGGAAAAAATCACTTCCGTTTCGGGTGTTAATTTTCCTGTCAAAGATTTAAAAGGCGCCTTTGTCGGTTTTCACAACGGTGCGATCCTGATCGCCGGAGGCCGCAACTTTTCCTACGGCGATTCCCTCAATCCCGTGGATCATCGTTGGAATGACAAAATCTTTGTCATCCGGCCAAACGTTTCCGGCACTTACGAATTGTCTGAAACTGCATTTGAATTTCCAATTGCTCCGGCTGCTTTTGGCGGCTCAGTTTCAACTTCCGGAGGAGTGGTCTGCTCAGGCGGGGTTTCTGAAAACGGACGGAGCCGCCTTGTGTTTTTGCTGCGTTGGAACGAGGTGGAAAATGCCGTTGAATTAGACACATTGCCTGCACTTCCAATGCCTTTAGCGCTGGTCTCAGGCGCTTTTTATGGCTCAACAGTTTATTTGTCAACTGGGATACTGCAATCTGTTGACAACAACAATTCCAATACTATTTTTACATTGGATCTATCTGCCAGTCCAGGTACCAGACAATGGAAACCACTGGAACTCCCACATTCTTACACCGGGATTTTTCCGGCCATGACATTCCAAAGCGACGGCCTCGAAAATTGCTTGTTCTTTTTCGGCGGTCTGGAGACCACTGCCGGAAACGGTTACAACCGATCCCGCGAAGTGTTCCGCTACTATCCCGGTTCAGGCAGGCTGAAACCATTGAGTCCTTTTCCTTTTGAATTTGAAAATGTTGCCGAGCCTCAACCTGGTTCTGCAATCCCTGTTGGCGCGACCGATGTTTTATATTTTGACAAATCCGCGAACCGCTCTTTTTTGTACCACACAATTACCGACAACTGGGAGTTTGCCGGATCATTTCCTGACAGTATCGCTCTGTTGTTTGGTTATAAAAATGGAAATAAAATACATGCGGTCGGAATGGCAGAAGATTCCGGAAGTCCGGTTGTGAACATTTATGAAATTTCCTTTCAAAACGAGTTTCAAAATTTTGGCTACCTCAATATCTTTGTGCTGATCCTGTATTTTGTATTGTTGGTGTTAATGGGTTTTTATTTTTCAAAAAAACAAAAAAATGCCGACGATTATTTTAGGGGAGGTCGTAAAATACCCTGGTGGGCGGCTGGCCTGAGCCTTTACGGAACCGGCCTGAGCGCAATCACTTACATGGCTGTTCCTGCAAAAACCTTTGCAACCGATTGGGCTTATTTTATGACTAAACTTCCACAGATATTGATCCCCATTGTGGTCTGCTGGCTTTTCATTCCCTTTTACAGGAAGCTGGATATTACTTCGGCTTATGAATACCTGGAACGGCGTTTCAATCGCGCAACCCGACTGGTAGGCAGCCTTTCTTTCATTATTTTCCAAATCGGCCGCATAGGCATCGTCTTGTATCTTCCGGCAGTGGCGTTGAACGTGGCGACGGGAATGGATATCATTTTTTGCATCGTTTTGATGGGATTGATCAGCCTGGTTTACACGATCATGGGCGGCATCGAGGCGGTCATCTGGTCGGATGTGTTCCAGGTCATTGTGCTGATCGGCGGAATTTTTTTGTGCCTGGTCCTGATCTCTTTTCAACTTGAAGGGGGATTGATGGAAATTGTAAAAGTAGGGCAGCAACACGAAAAATTCGAAATTCTTAACATGGCGCTGGATTTTACGCAACCCACTTTCTGGGTGGTGGTTTTGAGCGGTTTCTTTTCGCAATTGATCGTTTACAGCACCGATCAATCGATGGTTCAGCGGTACCTGACCACAAAAGATTTGCAGGGCGCCAAGCGGAGCATCTGGACCTCGACAATCGTCAGCCTTTCCATTGGCTGGATATATTTTTTTGTCGGAACCGCTTTGTTTGCATTTTACAAAAAACACCCCGCTGAACTATTGCCGGCAATGCAGTCAACGGATGCGATCTTTCCCTGGTACATTTTTTCACAACTCCCCGATGGCATAAACGGGCTGCTTATCGCCGGTATCTTTGCGGCAGCCATGTCAAGCCTGAGTAGCAGCATGAATTCCGCAGCTACGGCTTACACAGTCGATTTTCATGGCCTGTTTAAAATAACACGAAATGCCTTGCATGTTGGCCGGATAGCAACGCTGGTCATCGGGATCATCGGGATCGTCATTGCCCTGATGTTTGCCACCATGGACATCAAATCCATCTGGGATGAGTTTATCAAGATCATCGGTTTGATCGTCGGGGGGCTTGGGGGTGTGTTTTTGCTGGGCATCATCAGCAGCCGCGCCAATGGCACCGGCGCGTTGGCCGGACTGGTCATCAGCTCGGTTGTACAGTTTTTATTGGCCAAATACCAGCCGGTTCATTTTTTATTGTTTACAATGACCGGGTTCGTTACATGCCTCATCAGCGGATATTTGGCGAGTCTGATGTTTCCTAAACATTCCAAGCCTATTGAGGAATTGACAATTTATTCCGGCAAATCAAAATAAACGGATTTGCGGCCTGCTGTTCTAAATTAATCTTTATTTTCGCCGTATTATTTTTTTGAAAAATTACAAAACGCATGACTTACGAAAATATCAAGGTAGATTTTAAAGACAATATCCTTTTTCTGACCATCAACCGTGAAAAGGCGCTCAATGCACTCAATAGCCGTACAATGACCGAGCTGCATCACTTTTTTTATGAAACGGCTCCAAAAAATGATGCTGCGCGAGGTATTATCATCACCGGAGCCGGAGAAAAGGCTTTCATTGCCGGCGCCGACATCAAGGAATTTTTGGAACTCAACGTGGAAAAAGGCTCAGAACTTTCGAGGTTCGGACAAGAGGTGTTTTATTTTATCGAACACTTTCCGAAGCCGGTCATTGCTGCCGTAAATGGATTTGCGCTGGGAGGTGGTTGTGAGCTGGCTATGGCCTGCCACATCCGGGTTGCCAGTGAAAAGGCGCGTTTTGGTCAGCCGGAAGTAAACCTGGGAACTATTCCGGGCTATGGCGGAACACAACGACTGATCCAGTTGATCGGAAAAGGAAAAGCCACTGAACTGATGATGACCGGAGAGATGATCGGCGCAGAAGAAGCGCACCGGCTCGGCCTCGTCAACTACGTGGTGCCACAAGGCGAGGAGGTCAAAAAAGCCATTGAGATCATGGGAAAAATTGCCGACAAGGCGCCGCTCGCAATTGCCAAAGTCATCGAATGCGTCAATGCTCATTTTAACAAAGATGTCGATGGTTTCGACTTTGAAATGCAGGAGTTTGGAAAGCTTACCGGAACCCGTGATTTCAAAGAAGGTGCAACAGCATTTGTCGAAAGACGAACCGCTGATTTTAAAGGAAATTGAAGGTTTGAACCTTGCTAGTAGCGGATTGTTAGTATCTTTGCGTTTTTTTTTGAATTACGACTTTTTAAATGATAAAAACGGATATAATTATTGTTGGGGCAGGGCCGGTAGGATTGTTCACGGTTTTCGAAGCTGGATTGTTGAAATTGCGTTGTCATCTGATTGATGCCTTGCCGCAGCCCGGAGGGCAACTCACCGAGGTTTACCCCAAAAAACCGATCTACGATATTCCCGGATTCCCCGAAATACTGGCTTCCGATCTCGTAAAAAATCTGTTGAAACAAATCGAGCCTTTTCATCCGGGCTTCACATTGGGGGAAAGGGCAGAAACCGTCGAGCGTTTGCAGGACAATTCTTTCAGGGTTACTACCAACAAAGGAACTCAGTTGAATGCTCCGGTACTCGCTATCGCAGGCGGGCTGGGCTGCTTCGAGCCACGCAAACCTCCCATTTCCAACATCGATGAATTTGAAGATCATGGCGTCGAGTACATCATTAAAGACCCGGAATTTTACAGGAATAAAAAAGTAGTGATCGCCGGCGGTGGAGATTCTGCGTTGGATTGGACGATATTTCTGGCTGATGTAGCAAATGAGCTGACTTTGGTGCATCGCCGTACGCAGTTCAGGGGTGCGTTGGATTCTGTTGAAAAAGTGAAAATGCTTAACCTCGAAGGAAAGATCAAACTGATCACGGAATCACAGATAGTTGGCCTCAGCGGAAATGGAAAACTGGACGGCGTTGTCATCCGGCACAATGAAAATGGGGAAATCAGATTGCCGACAGATCATTTTATTCCTTTGTTTGGCTTGTCACCCAAATTGGGACCGATAGCAGATTGGGGGCTGAACATCGACAAAAATGCCATCGAAGTAAATACTCTTGATTACGGCACCAATGTTCCGGGTATCTTTGCAATAGGCGACATCAACACCTATCCCGGAAAGCTGAAACTGATCCTTTGTGGTTTCCATGAAGCGACACTGATGGTGCAATCTGCTTTCAAGATCATCAACCCCGATAAAAAGCTCTCGTTTAAATATACCACCGTTACAGGTGTAGAAGGCTTTTCCGATAAAAAAGACTGAAGAACCCACCTGCCCAAATGATAAAAATCAAAGTAACTGACCGCGAAAATAATCAACACCTCCTCGAAGCGCCAACTGACATGAACCTCAATCTCATGGAGCTTTGTAAGGCCAACGAGCTTCCCGTAGAAGGAACTTGCGGCGGTATGGCGCTTTGCTCCACCTGCCATGTGTATGTCAACAGCGATCATGAATTACAACCCCCTTCCGAAGACGAGGAAAATATGCTCGACCAGGCTTTTTTTGTCAAGGAAAACAGCAGGCTCGGCTGCCAGATCAAACTGGCGGATGAACTCGACGGGCTGGAGGTTAAGCTGGCTCCACAGGCAGGATGAAGGTGAAATGCAGTTTGAGTGATAATAAAGGTGAGGGGTTAGGGGTTATAAGTCAAGTTTTTTCATAACGTATAGCTCATAGCTTTTATCTCCTTGTTTCTCCTTTCACAAGAGTAAAATTTGTATTAATTTTGAGTACCCTTTAGAACCAGGATATAAAAACAAAAAATTGAGATGCCGATCGACATTACCAGCCATATCAGAGATTTACTTTATGAACATGATTCTGTGATTATTCCTCAATTGGGAAGCATTGTTTCAACGTACCAGCCAACCGCGATAGATCATGTGCAGGGACTTTTACATCCTCCTTCAAAAAAATTGACATTCACGGATGACCTCCAAACAAACGATAATCTCTTGGTCGATCATGTCAAACAAAAAAATGATCTTTCATCAGATGAAGCGCTCTGGGAGGTGGAACGCTTTGTTTTTGAAACACAAAAAAGGCTGGACAACAAAGAGATCGTCATTCTTTCGGGCATCGGCAGGCTGTACAGGGATTATGAAAACAACCTGCGGTTTTTACAGGATACCACCAACTTTAATACCGCTGCGTTTGGGCTTCCTTCGCTTCAATTTTACCCGGTGATGCGCCTTCAGGAAGCTCCCGTGTTAAAGAAAACCAAGCCGCAAAAACATGTTGCCATCAAAAAAGAGTTGCCGACACGTCAGCCATTGGCTAAAAAAATTGCGAGCATATTTTTGCCGGCGCTGATCATTGTAGCCACTTTTATTTGGTTTTACACCAACAAAGAAAAGATCGGCCATGCACCGGAGATCCAGAAAATCCCGGTTTTTGAAAACCGGCTGAACATTAAACCATCGCTCGACAACATGTCTTCTTATGGAGGTATTTCCGAAAGCCGGCATCGTCCGGATGATTTTCGGGAAAATCAACATACAAACCCCCAAACCAATTCTAAAATACCTTCCGGCGCCATTCCACAAAAGGAATGCATCGTTATCATCGGTGTATTCAGCAAAAAATCAGGCGTCGAGCAACGCCTCAAGGATATTTACAACTTCGGTTACGAAGCTTACCAGGATAAAGTAAGCGACCTGACGAGAGTTGGGGTGCGTTTTGGTTACGACCAAAAAGAGGAGGTCGATGAAATGCTTGAAGCCATTCGTGAAAAATTTGATGAACGGGCATGGATTTTAACTGAAGAATAGAAAGGTAGATATCAGACAATAGACAACAGACAACAGACAAAAGGCAACAGACAACAGACAATACATTTATTTCAACGGTTCAGTATAGTATTAAAATTTGACAACTTTTTTCTGCGGCGCTAAAAAACATTTTCAGTGATCTTTCAGATCAAATTACCCGGATGCAAAATGATGTATCCGGGTATTTTTTTGTTGTTTTGGTTGCTGCCAATATCGTCCGAATAATCGATCTGCCAATGGAATTTTGTTTGTGCGATGCCGGACAATTTTAAATCCAGAAAAATGTTGAAATTTAGAATTTTAAAAACTATTTTCTTGATGTTGCGGAATTATGTTTCATTTACACTTTTTTAAAACTTAGTTAACCGAATATTGTTTTAGATTTAACCGATTAGGTTGAAATATTATTTACCTTTGCCGTGTCAAAATGGAGCAAACAAAAAAAAACGGAAAACACTTTACAACATTAAAAATACTTATTCGTTTTTGAACTGAAATTTTGTTTTTTTCATTTTGAAAAGGTTTTATACACGACACCGCATAGATTTCGGATTATAAAAATTAATCTATGCTTAGT
>CAZKDA010000159.1:0-10895 GCA_964551455.1 uncultured Saprospiraceae bacterium | reverse complement strand
CTACACCCCCCGAACTTGCATCCGATATTTATTCTACCGGATTGTACCTGACCGGTGGCGGCGCCTTGCTGAGAGGGCTGGACAAAAGGATCGCTCAAAAGACCAAGCTGGCGGTACACATTGCCGACGACCCGCTCAGGGCAGTGGTAAGAGGCACGGGCATCGCTTTGAAAAATACAGACAAATTTTCTTTCCTGATCGACAGGAAAAGCGTTTAGCTTCATTCTTTTGTGCCGAACAGCGGCTGAGGTTCCAAAAATGTTGACCGGTATGAAAAGTCCATACTATGCGTAATTTACTTTTACTTTTCATCAGACATGGCGGCTTTGTAATTTTCATTTTCATGGAATTCCTTTGCATGTACCTGGTTGTAAACAATAATCAAACGCAAAGGGCCATTTATTTGAACTCCCTGTCTGCCGCCTCCGATGCCATCACGAAAAGAATGGACAACTTCAGCCAGTTCATCAACCTTTCTGCCGTAGCAGACAGCCTCGCAAGAAAAAACGCCGAATTGATGGCCGAATTTGAAAATGCAAAATTTAAGACTTCGGTTTTGGAAGATACGGTTCAATGGCCTGAAACCGCTCAACTTTTTACCTTCATCGAATCGAGGATCATCAGCAATTCCATCAATAAAAACAACAACAGCCTTTCCATTGATCGCGGCGAAAACCAAGGGGTGATCCAGGGCATGGGCGTGATCGGAGCCGACCAGACCGGAGTTGTCGGAATTGTAAAAAGTACTTCCAACAACTTTTCGAGAGTTATGTCGATCCTACACCGCCAATCCATCATTAGTGCATCGATAAAGCGGAACGGGCATTTCGGTTCCATTGTCTGGAAAGGTAACGATCCTACTACCGTTACAATGATCGACGTTCCGAAACATGCAGAGGTTGAGAAAGGAGATGTTGTGCAAACGAGCGGTTTTTCAACTATTTTCCCCGAAGGAATCATGATCGGAACCGTTGATACCCTTTGGAACCCGCCGGGTTCCAATTTTTATGAGATAAAAGTCAGGCTGGTCAACGATCTCAACAAAGTCAAGTATGTTTACGTAGTGAACAATCTGATGAAGGCCGACATTGAAAACATCCAAGATCAAGGTGACGATGAGTAGTGCTGTTTTATCAAATGTGCTTCGTTTTTTCGGTCTCGTCATCGTACAGGTGCTGATCTTAAAAAAGATCGCCGTCGGTGGAAGCAGCTTCAACTACGTCAGCCTGATCATCTATCCGCTCTTTCTGATGCTGCTCCCTTTGCGAATACCGCATTCGATTCTGGTACTGCTCGGATTCGTAACCGGTATCGCAGTTGATGCTTTTTATGATTCGTATGGTATTCACGCCAGCGCATCTGTCTTTGCCGGCTTTATCCGTCCTTATGTATTGAATATACTCGAACCGAAAGGCGGATACCTGCAAAATATCAGTCCGACAAAACAACGAATGGGGCTGAACTGGTTTGCGGTTTATGCTTCCGTCATGCTTTTTGCACATTTGCTTTTTTATTTTTCCATCGAAGCATTTACCTATTATTATATTGGTGAGATTTTGCTCAAAACCATTTCGAGTTTTATACTTTCTATGATACTTATCATTCTATACCAGTTTATTTTCGATCCGCTGGAGTGATCGACTTTGAATAGCACAGCAGGGAGCATTTAATTTTTGCAATTTTGTACCATCAATCAAATTTGTTTTTTTAATGTGAAAGATTTCAATCGCGATCGTCAAAAGTATATTAAAATATTTTTCCTGGCCTGCTTGTTTGTTTTGGTGATCAAAGCCGCTCAAATCCAATTGATCGACTCCACCTACCGCGAAAAAGCTGAGGCCACTGCCATAAACAAAAACACAATATATCCAGCCCGGGGGCTGATCTACGACCGCAATGGGAAATTGTTGATCAACAACAACGCCATGTACGATCTGAAGGTAACTTACAACCAGATCGACCCTGACATGGATGTCGAAAAATTTTGCGATCTACTGGGAATCGAAGTGCCTGAATACCGTAGTTTAATTAACAAGGACTTCAGTGACCTGCGGTATTCAAAACACAAACCTTTTGTATTTCTTTCGAAGATATCTGCCGATACGTATGCCCGCCTTCAGGAGCACCTGCACGAATTTCCCGGCTTTTCCACACAGCTCCGAAATGTGAGAGGCTATCCTTACAAAAATGCTCCGCATGTGCTGGGATATTTGAACGAGGTCAGCCAGAGCTTGTTAAATGATTCCGTAAACGTTTATAAACGAGGTGATTACATAGGGGCCAGCGGCCTTGAGCATAAATACGAATTTGAACTTCGAGGCAAAAAAGGCGTCAGTTATGTGCTCATCAATAACATGGGGAGGGAGGTAGGAGCTTATAGCAATGGAAGGCTGGACACCATCCCGGAGTCCGGATTTGACCTTACCACCTCGCTGGATATCGATCTACAGACTTATGGCGAGCTATTGATGCAAAATAAAACCGGGAGTATCGTCGCCATCGAACCGGCTACCGGCGAAATACTGGCTATGGTCAGCACGCCCAATTATGACCCCAACCTGCTCACTATCAACCGAAACCGCGGAATGGCGTTCAGCGCTTTGCTACAGGATACGCTCAAACCTTTCTTCGACCGCAGCATAATGGCCAAATATCCGCCGGGTTCTATTTTTAAAACCATCGTTGCTCTGGTTGCACTCCAGGAAAATATTGCGCTTTCAACATTCGGCACATCTTGTTCGGGCGGGTATTACTACAAAGGCCAGCGCTGGGGTTGTCATGGGCATCCCTCTCCATACAATGTTCCGGTGGCTTTACAACATTCCTGCAACACTTACTTTTTTACGTTGCTGAGAAACATCATTGATAAAGATGGCTTTGACAAGCCCGCATCCGGTTTGAATATGCTCGTTCAGCACCTTTATGATTTCGGGCTTGGTAATCCGCTCGGCGTTGACATTCCCAACGAATTGGGTGGAAATGTGCCAACGGTCAAAACATACGACGATATGTATCCGAAAGTTAAAGGCAGTTGGAGATCTCCCACCATCATGTCCATCGGGATCGGGCAGGGTGAGATCCAAATGACTACCCTCCAAATGGCCAATCTCGCTGCTATTATCGCCAACCGGGGATTTTATTACGTTCCTCATTTTGCCAAAAAATTTGAAAAGGGTTCTATCGAAAAAGAAATTCCCGATTTGTATCGCACAAAAAAAACTGTCCGGATAGATAAAAAGCATTTTATCCCGGTGATTGATGGAATGGAAAAAGCCGTGTTGGATGGAACAGCCAGGATCGCCCGGATCAGTGATATTGCAGTTTGCGGCAAGACAGGGACTTCTCAAAATCCACATGGAAAAGATCACTCGGTGTTTTTTGCATTTGCTCCGAAAGACGATCCCAAAATCGCCATTGCCGTATATGTCGAGCATGGAGTATGGGGATCTTCTTACGCTGCACCGATCGCCTCTTTGATGATCGAAAAATACCTGAAAGGCGGGGAAATCGATCCAGCGAGGAAATGGGTCGAAGACCGTATGCTCAACGCCAACCTTATTGACAAACCGTAAGTTTTTTATGAAAAAATATTGTTTCTCCTTTTTGTTTCTACTCTTCTCTTTTTCAGTCTGCATTGCACAGCAGCTTGAAGGGGCAGATAATCTTTCTAAAATCAACCTTGTCTTTGCGGGCGACATCATGGGGCATGGCCCGCAGATCAGGTCTGCGGAAATTGTTAAAGATCTGAGCTACGATTATCTCCCTTGTTTTGAATACATCAGCCCCGTTCTCGAAAGATATGACCTCGCCATCGGCAACCTTGAAGTGACCCTCCCCGGAAAACCTCCCTACCAGGGTTACCCGCAATTCAGAAGCCCTGACGAACTGGCTTATGCCCTCCGGGTGTCCGGTTTTGACATGATGGTAACTGCCAATAATCATTCGAATGATGCCGGAAAAACGGGGGTTATCAATACCATTAACACATTGAAAAACTATGGTTTTTACCAAACCGGTACGTTTAAAAATATGGATGAAAAAGAGCTTTTCTATCCGCTCATCGTGTATAAAAATGGCTTCAAACTGGCATTTCTGAATTACACTTACGGCACCAACGGAATTCCGACTACACCGCCTGTCGTCGTCAACCTAATTGATACCACACTCATCAAAAACGACTTGTCCATCGCCCGGCAACTAAACCCGGATGCCATCATCGTACTCATACATTGGGGCAACGAATATCAAAATGATGAAAACGCGGAGCAACGTATGCTCTCAAAAAAAATATTCAACTGGGGTGCCGATCTGATCGTCGGGAGCCATCCGCATGTGGTTCAGCCCATTAAACCGGATTCGGTCTTTCAACAAGACGGCACTTACAAAAAAACTCTCGTGGCTTATTCGCTTGGCAATTTCATTTCCAACCAAACCAAACCTGGTACTGACGGAGGAATATTGTTCGATGTGGAATTGACCAAAAACCATTTCACCGGGAACGTGTCTGTATCCAATCATCACTTTATCCCGGTGTGGCGATACATTCACAAAGACCAGGCGGGCAAGCCGACATTTCATGTGGTGCCGGTTTCCGTTTTTGAAAATGATGACGCCAACCTGCTTCAAATGACTGAACGCGATAAAAACGCCATGAAAAACTTCGCCCTTAAAACCCGAAATCACCTGGGTAAACACAATTGTCCGGAACGATATTTTAACTTTGACGCCAGGTATATTCCCACCAACATAAACTCAAAATGATCGTCTCCGCCATCGTAGCTGTTGCAAAAAATAATGTGATCGGAAAAAACAATTCCATCCCCTGGTACCTGCCCGAAGACCTGAAATATTTTAAAGCCAGGACACTCAACCACCACATCATCATGGGGCGCAAATCCTACCAATCCATCGGGCATCCCCTGCCTAAAAGAACCAATATCATTGTGACGCGAGATCCTTTTTTTATTGCCTCGAATTGCCTGGTGGTTCATTCCATTGAGGAAGGGCTTGAGATCGCCGAACAAAACGGGGAAGAAGAAGTTTTCATCATCGGCGGCGCTGAAATTTATCAATTGAGTTTACCCTACCTCAACCGCCTTTACATTACCGAAATCGAACTGGATGTTGAAGGCGATACTTTTTTTCCAAAACCGGATATGGCCGAGTGGGAGCTTATTTCCGAAGACCCTCGCCAGGCCGATGAAAAGAACAAATACAATTATAGTTTTAAAGTTTATGAACGGAAAAAAACACTACTTGTCCCTGCCTGAATGTTTCGGGAGGCAGGCCGCAAGGCGGGAATAGAAAAAATAAAATGCCACAAAGACACGAAGACACAAACTGTCTTATCCCGACGCATCGGAGTTAAAAAAAAAGGAAAAAACTTTGAGCCTTAGTGCCTTCGTGGCAAAATAAACCTCCGAATAGCGGGGTTTCCTTTTTCATAATAGAAAAATTTTTCTGGCTTTTTATGGAATTTCAGCAACTTCCGCGTCATGGATAGTAGTGAAATAAAATGATAACCATGAAGGAAGATTTTCTCTATTATCTGTGGCGAACGAAGCGTTTTGACCTTAGCGATCTGAAAACTACTACAGATGAAGCGGTCACTATTTTACAAACGGGAGAACTGAACCGCGATTCCGGTCCTGATTTTTTGAATGCCCGGATACAAATTGGCGAAACGCTTTGGGCTGGCAATGTCGAAATGCACATCAAATCTTCAGACTGGACGCTGCACCGGCACCATGATGATCCGGCTTACGACAACGTCGTTTTACATGTCGTGATCGAAGAAGACCAGCCTGTGATCCGAAAAAACGGCGAACGCATCCCCTGCCTTGAGATGCAAAAAAGAATCCCTCCGAAACTCGCCGCCAATTATCGGAAACTCCTCCAAAACAGCTATTGGATCCCATGCCAGCAACAGATCGGCAATATCCCTGAAATCACGCGGAATCTATGGCTCGACCGGCTTTTGATCGACCGCCTGGAATCCAAAACTGCCGAAATAGAACAATCATTGCAGCACAACCGGCAGGACTGGGAAGAAACCTTTTACCAGTTTGTGGCGAAAAACTTCGGGATCAAAATAAACGCCGAGCCTTTTGAACGATTAGCAAAGTCCCTTCCACAGAGAATTTTAAACAAGCACAAAACCAATCTTTTTCAACTGGAAGCGCTACTTTTCGGGCAAGCCGGAATGCTGGAAAACGAATTTGCCGACGACTATCCCACAAAGCTCAAAAAGGAGTATTTGTTTTTAAAACAAAAGTACGATCTGAAGCCCATCAACCTGGAAAGCTGGAAGCTGATGCGGTTGCGGCCAGCCAATTTTCCTGCGATCCGGATCGCACAGTTTGCCACCCTGATCCATCAATCCGTTCATTTGTTCAGCAAAATGCTGGCAGCAAAAAATGTAAAAGAAATCGAAAACATGTTCGAAATAAAAATATCGAACTATTGGCTGACGCACTACCTTTTTGATAAGCCATCCAAAAGGAAGAAAAAATCGTTCGGCAGAGCCGCTGTGCATTTGCTGATCGTGAATACGATTGTGCCTTTTTTGTTTTTATATGGAAAATTGAAAGGAGAAGACCGTTACACGGAAAAGTCGTTGCAACTCCTCGAAGAGCTTAAACCCGAAAATAACAACATCATCGACAAATGGAAAACTTTGGGTTTTAATCCCGGCTCAGCGTACCAAACCCAAGCTTTGCTGGAGTTAAAAAACAGTTATTGCAAACACAAAAAATGTATGAATTGTGCGATCGGCAATGCGGTGCTTTGCGCCTGACGGCAATTGGGTTTTTACAACTTCAGATTGAGCTTCACAAAAGCCCAGTGAAGGAAGATCACCACCACGAGCGCCGGTAAAAGATTAACTACCCTGAAATCGCTCAGCCCGAGGATTTTAATTGAAATGGCAACGATCAATACCCCGCCTACCCCGCTGAGCAATGCAATGGCACTTTTGTTAAACAGATGTTTTACATTAGATGCCAGCAGCGTTAACCCGCCCTGGATCAAAAGCATGGGAACGATAGAAACCAACACCCCTACGCCATAGCTCGAAGCCAGCGCAATTGCCGTAACGCCATCAAGCGCTGATTTTACCAGCAAGAGTTCTCTTTTTCCCTGCATCCCTTCTTCAATGGCGCCGACTATGGTCAAGGAGCTTGCGCAAAATAAAATAAAGGCAGTGATGAGACCTTCCGTAAACCGCGCCTTTCCTATTCTGAAATTGGCATTGATCCATTCTTCGCAGCTATCAAGAAATTCCAGTAAACCGAAAAATTCTCCCAATATCCCGCCGAAGATCAGGCTGAAGATGAATATCAAAAGAAACTCTTCCGGCACCTTGATGCTCATCCGGATACCGATGATCAAAATGCTGAACCCCACTGCAAGTATTGTAATGTTTTGAATGTTTTCGGTGAAGACTTCTCTCAGGATCAAACCAATAAGACTTCCGAGAGCGACGGTTGTCATATTTACGAAGGTACCAATTGGCAGTTTGCTCATAGATTGGTTTTTCTGTGCGATAAAGTATTACAAGTCAGGGCAAATTTAAGCCTATTCGCGTTCATAGTTTAAAGATTGGGTTAAAAAACGAAATTCATTTTACTGCTTTTCAGTCTGCCAATGGTATTTGATCGACAATTTGGGCAGCGCGTTCGAGGTTCTCAGTTTTTCCTGCATCCAGCCAAATCCCCTCGTTGTGCTGAAAACCTTTGATCTTATGGCTTGGGATCGCATCGAGGTAAACGTCGATTATTGAAAATGAGCCGCTTTTAAACTCCATCAGGTTAAAAATTTCCGGGCTGATCACATGGACGCCACTGAAGGCAAGCATTTGAAATGTATTTTGCCGGATTCCGGGAATTTTTATTTCGCCGGTTTTGATATTCATCCAGCCTTGCAGATCATCCGATTCATCAAAAATGAAATATCTCGTGGTTTCGCGCTGCCTGACCAATAAGGTAGCAAGTGCTTCGGATCGCAAATGCGTCTTGTACAATTCGAGCAGATCGACATCGCACAATACATCGGTGTTGTAAAGCAAAAAGGGCTGGTCGTCAAAAAAGTGGGCGGCTTTCTTCAATCCTCCTCCGGTTTCCAGTATTTGATCGCTTTCGTCAGATATGGTGATGTTGATGCCAAAATTGTTTTTCTTTTTCAGAAAGCAGGTGATCAATTCTGCAAAGTGGTGGACATTGATGATGATGTCGTCAAATCCAAACAATTTCAGCCGCCGGATGGCAATTTCCAGCAATGGAATTTCCTTTATTTCCACCAAAGCCTTTGGCTGATAATCAGTGAGCGGACGGAGGCGGGTTCCGAGACCCGCCGCTAAAATCATGGCCTTCATCAGTTTCGTTTCTCTTAGTTTCAACAGATACCTAGAAAGATACAAAGAAACCAATCGCCAGTTAAGTTTTTTAGTACTTTTGTCGAGTTTTGAAATTTAGTTCTAAATATAATTTTCACACAATTCCCGGTCATTGAGCTTTTGAGATGCCCGCAATTCAGGTATGATCCAGCATGTAATCATCAGAATATTACTGGCGCCATTTGCTTTACTTTACGGGATCGGCGTTGGTTTAAGAGTTTTTCTGTATAAAAAAGGAATTTTAAAGGGCGTTGAATTTGATCTGCCCATTATCTCCGTCGGCAATTTGTCTATCGGAGGCGCAGGGAAAACGCCACACATCGAATACCTCATCAGGCTGCTCGGCGATTACCTGGAAATCGCCACGATAAGCAGAGGCTACAAACGCAAAACTTCGGGCTTCCTGGTGGTCAAGCCACAACATAACACCGTCGCTGTCGGCGACGAACCACTTCAGTTTGCAAGGAAATTTCCGGAGGTCTTGGTTACGGTGTCGGAGAGCCGGACTTTTGCCGTTCCTCATATCCTCATGGAAAAGCCGGGCACTCAACTCATTTTGCTGGACGATGCGTTTCAGCATCTTTCCATCAAACCGGGTCTCAATATTCTGTTGACAGAGTATTCACTGCTGTTTACCAGAGATTATTTATTACCGGTTGGCCGACTGCGCGAATGGCGGTCTGCTTACAAAAGAGCGGATATCATTGTCGTTTCAAAATGCCCGTTTCAGATCACGGAGGAAGAAAAAAAGTCATTGATTGAAGAGATTGACCCGCTTCCGAAACAGCGGATTTATTTTTCATTCTATCAATATGGAAGCCCGTATTTCATACTGGATCAGCATACTCAATTTCCGCTTTCGAGCGATCTGGACATTGTATTGATCAGCGCGATCGCCAGCGTGGACTACCTCGTCAGTTACCTTGAAGGCCAGGTCAATTCCATCCGCTCGATAGAATTTGAAGACCATCATTATTTTACGGAGTTCGAGATGTCCCAATTGATGAACACCTTCCATGCGATCGACTCGCGGAAAAAAATTATACTGACCACTGAAAAAGATGCCGTCCGTTTAGAACTGCACCGGAAATTTATCGTTCAAAATAACCTGCCCCTGTTTGTATTGCCTGTCGCAGTAGTTTTTCATACTGACGGAGAAGAAAGCGGCTTTGACAATGACATCAGGAAGTTTTTATTGGATTTTAAGAATTAAGAAAGTAGATTTCAGACATCAGACGATAGATTTTAGAACTTGATAGTACGGGCGAATTGCAATTCGCCCCAACACAACACAATAACTTGTCCCTGCCGGCGTGCCTCGGCAGGCAGGACGCAAGGCGAGAACACCAATCAACTAAATTGCCATATTTTATAAAAATCCGATGAAACCTGTACTCTTCATCATATACCAATTTTTAAGGCTGATAACCACAACGGCGCTTAAAATTTACTTTTCGAAAAGAACAATCATCAATAAACATTTTCTTAAAGTTGATCGGCCAACGATTTTGGTTTCCAATCATCCCAACACGCTCATGGATCCGCTGAATGCCGCATTAGATGTCAACAGAGCCGTTCATTTCCTGGCGAATGCGGGTTTGTTTGAAGCGCCGGTGCTGGGCAAGCTGCTCCACACCTTTTATTGCATTCCGGTAGAAAGGCCGAAAGATGTCAATGGCCGGATGATTAAAAATCATAAGAATTTCGAGCGCTGCGACGAGTTTCTGACCGCCGGCGGCTGCCTGTATATTGCACCGGAAGGTACCAGCGTAATCGAACATCAGCTCCGGAAATTGAAAACCGGAACCGCCAGGATCGCCCTGAACACGGAAGCAAAAAATAACTTTCAGCTCGGATTGCAAATCCTCCCCGTCGGCCTGACGTATTCTGCCGCTACGAAGTTCAGGAGCGACGTACTCATCAATACAGGAAAGCCCATCGAGGTTGCCGACTATCGATCACTTTTTGAGGACGATTCCTTCAAAGCGGCAAAAAAGTTGACCTCCGACCTCGAAATGGCTATGGGCGAATTGATTTACAATACTCAAAATGCAACGGAAGAAAAGTTGATTTTAAAAATTGAAAAAATACTCAACTCTGAAGATCCTGTTGATCCCGTAGCCCAGTTTTATCGAACAAAAGCATACATCGCCAGGATCCGCGAACTGAAAAATGACGATCCCGAAAGTTATAAAAAATTGAGCCAGGACCTGAACCATTATTTTTCGGGATTAAAACGGATGAAGATCAATGACAAGGCCGTAGCCATTGCCCAAAAGAATCAAAGCAGTTTTAAAAACTTTCTGCTTTTGTGCCTTGGTTTTCCGGTTTTCATTTATGGATATATCAACAATTTTTTGGCGTTTTACACTCCCGCGCTGATCGCTAAAAAGCTCAACATCGACATTGGATACACCTCCACGATCAAAATACTTTCGGGATTAATTACAGTTCCGCTGTTTTTTGGCCTTCAAATCTGGTTAGTTCATCAACTTTTCGATTC
>CAZKDA010000158.1:0-10931 GCA_964551455.1 uncultured Saprospiraceae bacterium | reverse complement strand
CACTGAAAATTTCGGGAAAAGAAAAATCCGAAATTTATCCGTGAACAAGTATAATGTCAACGTTAAAAAAAATTGCTTTTTAGATTCTAATAATGATTGAAACCAATGTGTTCCTGAAGTGACAAACAGGCCGCCTGAGTTGTGCGACCCCGATGGGGTCGTTTATTTGTTATTATTGAACTGTCTAACGAACTACGACCACGCTGTGGTCGGAAGAACATTCCTGATCATGAGGGGTGGGATTAAAGTACATTAGCAATTTTGACTATACCAATCCAATAATCAACCCCCGCCTGCCTGCCAAGAGCACACAGGCAGGCGTTGTCGCACTCTTTTTAAGCGTGAATTATTTTGAACATCATTACCGAAAGGTCCTTTCACAAAACAAAAAAAGCTTCCGGCGAGATCGCTGAAAGCTTTTGGAGATGTGGGCGATGAGAGATTCGAACTCCCGACCCCCTGGGTGTAAACCAGGTGCTCTGAACCAACTGAGCTAATCGCCCGGAATGCAGTAGCGCTTCCCTCTTTTTTGAAGCGACTGCAAATATATAACTCCTCCCCTAACAACACAAGTCTTTTTTGAAAAATTATAAAAGAATAAGGATAGAATAAATTCGTTAAATTTGTGCATAGTATAAATTATTTTTCCGTATCATATATCCATGCAAGACGTACCTTACATCATCGTTGACCCTCCGAAAAAAACAAAGCCTCCCTTTTTGCAACGCGCGCTCAAAAAGCTGTTCCTTTGGTTTTTTATTCTACTGGGAATTTTACTGTTGAGTGCCGTCATCGTTGCTTCTTTTTTCGAAGAAGAGATCGGCCAAAAGCTGGTGACGGAAGTCAACAAACAGTTGAAGAGCGAACTTTCTGTGGAGGATTTCAGCTTATCCCTGATCTCCGGTTTTCCAAATGCTGCGGGCAATCTGAAAAATGTAACCCTGAAAGATTCGGAAGGCGGCAACCTGCTCGAAGCTCAAAAAATGTCCTTCCGGTTCGGGTTGATGAGCCTGTTCAGCAAAAATATAAAGGTCAGGTCTGTTGTGATCAGCGACGGCACATTGTATTTGCACAAAGACCGAAAAGGAAAGGTCAATTATGACATCCTGGTTGATGCGCCGGAAGACAAACCAGACTCTGAAAAAAGCGAAGAGTTGGGCATTTCACTCGAAGAAGCCAAATTCGTCAATGTAACTTTGATCTACAAAGACGAAATACAAAAGATCGAAACCAAGCAGATTTTGAACAATGCGACCTTGTCTGGAAATTTCTCAAGTAAAAAATTTTCGCTTTCCAGCTTTGCGGACATCCAATCTGAGTTTTTTGAAATGGATGAAGTACGGTTTCTCACCAACAAAAACCTGGTTTACGATGCCAGGATAAGCGTTGACCTCGAAAAAAACCGCTATGAATTTGAAAACGTAACCTTTGGCCACGAATCCAATATGTTTAATGTGGAAGGAGTGATCCATACAAAGGATAAAAACGTCCATTACGATCTGACCATCGACGGCAAAGAAGGCAACCTGGAATCCATGCTGGGGCTGCTCCCGGAAAAATACTTCGCTTTTTTTGGCGATTTTAAAAGCAAAGGATCATTCCATTTTTCCGCTGCTGTAAAAGGACTGCAAACCGAAAGAACCAACCCCGCCATACAGGCTGAGTTCGGCCTGAAAAACGGCAAGATCAGCGGAGGCAAATTCGATGCCCTCAAAGCCGTAAACTTCACCGCTGTTTTTGGCAATGGAAAAAGCCGCAACAACCGGACTTCTACATTTACCATCGACGATTTTAAAGCTTTTTTCGACCGCGAACTCATTGAATTTAACCTGAAAGTAAACAACCTCGACGACCCCAAAATAGATTTTACGTTTAATGGCGCGTTGCCCCTGGATTACGCTTACAAATTGTTTGAACAACCGGCTATCACCTCCGGAAAAGGCGACATCGAACTAAAAAACATTTTCCTAAAAGGAAACCTTAATGATATGCTGAGTGCTTCGCGCATCGGCAGAGTGGAGGCCGGAGGTTTGGTTGAATTCGACGATGCGGAACTGACCATCAACAACGAAAAAATTGTTTTCGACAAAGGCCAACTGGAACTGAACAACAATAGCTTTTTAGTAAAAAATATAAGGATCGAAGGCGCAGGCAGCGAGATCAACCTGGATGGAAAATTCCTCAATGTGATCCCCGTGTTGTTTGCCGATTCCTTGAATTCCAACAATGCGATCCTGCGCTTCCAGGCGACCCTCGATGCCCCGAATATCGACTTTGACCGGCTGTTCAATATGTCGAAATTGCAAGTGTCGCCAACCCAGGTCAAGAAAGCGGTTTACGATTCTTTGCAGGTGGCGCATACCATGAAACGCGAAAGATTTACCAAAATGCTGGAAGGCAATTTCCAGGCAAAGATCAGGGCTTATAATTACAACCTCATCGAAGGCGCTGACTTTACAGGAAACTTCGAGTTTGTCAATAATGAACTAAAGATCAAAGGCAACACCCATGCAATGAATGGAGGCTTCAATCTTGAAGGCAATGCTTATTTTACTGAAAAGCCTTATTTAAAAGCCAAATTGATTTGCCAGGAGATCGATGTCCGCGAATTTTTCCGGCAATGTGAAAACTTCGGACAGGAATTTCTTTTGTATGACAACGTAAATGGCGAGTTGGAGTCCTACCTCCTCATCAATGCTTTTTGGGATGAAGAAGGCCATCACCAAATTGACAAACTCCAGGTTTTTGGCGATGTCAGTATAAAAAATGGTGAATTGATCGGATTTAAAATGCTGTACGATTTTTCCGATTATATCAAAATACAAGACCTCCGGCATATCAAATTTACGAATATGCGCAACTGGCTCGAAGTGCGAAACCGTCGTATTTATATTCCTGCGATGTTCATTCAAAGCAATGCGATGAACCTGACCGCCAGCGGTGAGCACACTTTCGAAAACGATATGGATTACAACCTGAAGATCAATGCCGGCCAGGTGCTATTTTCAAAATTTAAAAAATATAACCCCAACAGAGAACCCCAGCCTGCTCAAAAACAAGGATGGTTTAACCTGTATTACCGGATATACGGCAATACGAAAGATTACAAATTTGAATCCGACAAACGCATTGTCAAAAACCGTTTTCTCGCAAGCGAAAACCGCAAAAAAAATATACAGTCCACGCTGAAAAAAGAGTTTGGGATCGTTATCGCCGATATCCCCGAACCCAATACCTGGAGGGATAATGACGATCCCATCGATCCTCATGCTCCTGCCGATGATGATGAATTCCTTGATTTTGAAGTCGGCGGAGAAAGCAACAAGCCAAGTAGCAATAAGGACGAATTCATGTGGGATGACGATGAAGGGCGTTGAGCTACTCCAGCTCCTTTCGATCCAGTGACTTTTTCCATTCGATATATCCCTGAACGGCCAGGATCGTGAAGATCAGGTATTGCAATGCCAGCATCCCCAACCCGCGATAGACATAGAGCGGAACTGTGATCACATCGGCTATGATCCAGAGCGTCCAGTTTTCCAGCTTTTTGTTGGCCATGTACCACATCGCGGTGAAGAATATTCCCGAAGTCAGTATGTCGATGTAATTGACCAGTTGGATGTCGTAGCGGAATATTTTATAAACAAAAAAAGTGACGATCATGGTCATAAAAAAAAAGAGCAGGCCGATGATCTTTTCTCTCAAATCGGTTCTGGAAATCTGAACGATGTATGCTTTGTTATCTTTCCTTGCCCAGTTGTACCACCCGTAAATACTCATCGCCGAGTAATAGACATTCATGGTCATATCGCCGAAGTATTCCGCCTTGTACAAAAGATAAACCGTAATCGTGGTAGCGATCAGTCCGGTGGGATAAACCAGGATGTTTTCTTTTTTTGCATACACCACGCTGGCAATGCCCGTGGCAAAAGCAATAGCTTCCAAAGCGATGTCAACCCCGGAAGTGTTTTGGTAAGTTTCAAAAAAAAACGCAATGATTCGCTCCATGATCTTTCCCCGTCCGGATCAATATTTTATACAAACATTTTTTGGTTCGGTAAAAAAACGGAGCGCTTCGAGACCGCCCTCGCGTCCTACGCCTGAGTTTTTCACACCGCCAAAGGGAGTGCGCAGGTCGCGAAGCAGCCAGCAGTTTATCCAAACGATCCCTGCCTGTAGGTTTTCAGCGATGCGATTGGCTCGTGTTATATCCTGCGTCCACACGGTTGCCGAAAGACCGTACTCCACACTGTTGGCATACAAAAGGGCTTCTTCTTCCGTGTCAAAAGGAGCGATAGTGACTACGGGACCGAATATCTCTTCCTGGTTGGTGCGGCAATCGTAAGGCAAACCCTCGATCACGACAGGGCGCATAAAATATCCGTTTTCAAACTGGCCGGTCATCGAAACCGGTTCACCGCCACAAAGAACCTTACCGCCTTCGGCTTTGGCAAGTGTAACATAACCCTGCACTTTTTCCAGATGAGATTTTGAAACCAGTGCGCCGAGATCTGTTTCAGTAGCAAAAGGATCGCCTACTTTCATCGCCTTCGTTCTCTTCACCAACTCTTCCCTGAATCGCTCGTAAAGCGGTCTTTCTACAAATATCCTGCTACCGCATAGACAGATCTGGCCGTTGTTGGCAAAGGAAGAACGCATGGTAATTGCCATCATCCGTTCAAAGTCGCAATCTGCAAAAATGATATTCGGATTTTTGCCGCCCAGTTCGAGTGATAGCTTTTTAAACATGGGAGCGGCGGTTCCGGCAATACTTCTTCCGGTAGCCGTTCCGCCCGTAAACGAAATGGCTTTAATTTCCGGGTGGTCAACAATGGCCTGGCCTGCCTTCGGCCCCAATCCCTGAACGATATTCAAAACTCCGGGAGGCAAGCCTGCCTCATCACAAGCTTTGGCGAGCAGAAATGCGGTCATCGGAGTCATTTCGGAAGGCTTGGCGACCACGCAGTTTCCCGTAGCCAGGGCGGGAGCGATTTTCCAGGAAAAGAGATACAGCGGCAGATTCCAGGGCGAGATGCAACCTACCACGCCGATGGGTTGGCGCAGGGTAAAATTGATCGCTTCGCCGACGCTATGATGCGATTCGGAAGCGAAGTGCATGATCGCCGTTGCAAAAAACCTGAAATTCTGGTGTGCTCGCGGGATGTCAATATTTCGCGACAGCGATATGGGTTTCCCCGCATCGGTACTTTCAGCGCTGGCAAACTTGTCGAGATCTCGTTCGATGATGCCGGCGAGCCGATTGAGTATTTCAAAGCGGGTAGCCAACGTTGTTTTCGACCATTTGGGAAAGGCGCGTTTCGCCGCTTCGCAGGCCAGTTGCACATCTTCCTTGTCAGAATCGGGAATATAGGAATAAACCTTGCCGGTGGCCGGATTGTAATTGTCCAGGTATTTCCCGGATTTGGGAGGGATCAAGGCTCCGTCAATGTAATTTTGGATATAAATATTGGCAGGCATATTATTCAATTGTGTGTGTTTTTAATTTCGGTAATTTTTTCTCACGCAAAGTCGCCAAGAACGCAAAGTGCTGAATTTTAACTTCATAGAAAAAAATGCCGATCTATTGATGCTAAAACCAACAAAATTTTCCAATCTCCAACTGGCTGAAAAAACCAGTTATAAACCCCTTCAAAAAACGCCGTTGTTTTCGCGGTAAACGACCGCCAGAACGGTTTGTCCTACTGCGCGGAGAGTGCGCCTGTCGATCACAGACATATCGTCAGCCAGCGTGTGCCAGTAATGACCGAAGCCGGTTTCCGAATTCATTGGCCGGTTGATGATGTCGATGGTCGGGATGCCGGTCAGTTGGTTGATAAAAAGGTGGTCGTCGATCAAAACCTGGGTTTGTTCGGAGACGAAATAATTTCCATAACCCATCGCCTGCGCCAGTTTCCACACTTTTCTCATCAGCGCCGGTGCGTATGTCATTGAGGTTTCATCCATAGTGAAGCGGGCGTTCTGTGCACCCACCATGTCGAGGAGTATCCCGAAGTTGGCGCGGTAGCCGGGCTTGTGCAAATTTTTCCCCCAATGCTGCGAGCCGAGGCACCAGGTTTTGTAATCTCCCTGACTTTCGCCATAGTCTTCGGCATCGAAAAGCACGATATCGACGCCAAGATCGATGGGGTTCAATTGAAGTTGGCGAGCTATTTCCAGTAGCACACCTACCCCGCTGCCACCGTCATCGGCGCCTGGGATGGGTTTGTCGTGGTTGGCTTCATCGGGGTCATAGTCTGCAACAGGCCGGGTGTCCCAGTGAGCGGCGAGGAGTACACGGTTTTTGTTTTCCGGGTTGTATTGTGCAATGATGTTGGTGCAGTTGAGGATGGTTCCGTTGTAAGCTGTGGCCTTAAAGTTTTGTTCGATAACTTCAGCGCCGAAGGATTTGAAGCGGCTGACCAGCCAGTTTTTACAAGCCGTATGCTCAGGCGTATTCGTCACACGAGGGCCAAATTCAACCTGTTTTTCGATGAAATGATAGGCGGAGTCGCGCTCGAATTTCGGAACTTCAACGGTTTTGGGAGTTGGAGGTTCTGTGGTTTGTGGCTTTTCCTGTTTACAGGATGATGTACCCAAAAAAGCCAGCGTCAGCAAGATCCAGAAAAAAGTTTTTGTTTTATTAAAAGTGTTCAAATTTGTTGATTTGTTGATGTGGTAATGTGGTAATATGGTAATGTGTTAATGTGTTAATGTGGTATTGTGGTATTCCCGATTTCATCGGGATCTTCGCTTCGCTACGATATGGCAATGTGGTGTTATGGTGTTGTGGTATTTTGGTGTTGGTTTTACCGCCTGCACTCCCGCTAATGAAGCGGGATCGGGGTTCACTGTTCACTAACCACTTCGCAGCGAATTCCGCTTTTTCTCGAAAAAGCGGGACGATGAAATCGGGAAACCACTTACCACTAACCATCACCCTTTTGACCAACTCGTTCCTTCCTTACCATCTTTCAGTTGGATATTCAGGTTTGCCAGGGTATCTCTGATCTTATCGGAAGTTGTCCAATCCTTGTTTTCGCGGGCATGCTGGCGAATGTCGATGATCAGTTGCATCAGGCCATCCATTGTTCCGTTTCCGCCGGAATCAGCGGTTTCGTCTTTCAATCCGAAAATTTCATACAGGAAAACATGGAAAGCATTTTTCAGTTTTTCAAAGGTATCGTTGGTGAGGTCACTGAAAGGCAGGTGTCCGTCTTTCAGGCCGTTGATCCTGTTGACCAGTTCGAACAAACGCGCCAGGGCTTTTGCGGTGTTAAAGTCATCGCTCATTTCCTGGAAAGCGAGGTCGATGAGTTGTAAAATCTCTGCATCCATCGCTCCGGCGTTGCCGTTGCCGGGGTGATTCATGGCCTGGAGGGTGCTGTTGGCTTCCATCAGTCTTTTAAATCCTTTTTCGGCAGCTTGCAGCGCCTCGTCAGTCAAGTCGAGTGTACTTCGGTAATGAGTTTGCAACATAAAAAAACGGATGGCCATTGGGCTGTAACCCTTCGAAATATGAGGGCTGTCTCCTGTGAAAAGTTCCTGTGGAGTAATTGAATTGCCATCACTTTTCGCCATTTTTTTGCCATTGAGCAGGAGCATGTTCCCGTGTAGCCAGTAGCGGGCGGGCGGGCAATTGCAAGCGCCGTGGTTTTGAGCGATCTCATTTTCGTGGTGAGGAAATTTGAGATCACTACCCCCGCCATGAATGTCGAAGGTTTTGCCCAGGTATTTCGTACTCATTGCTGAGCATTCGAGGTGCCAGCCCGGAAAACCGACCGACCAGGGCGAGTTCCACCGCATGATATGATCGGGAGAAGCTTTGATCCAGATGGCAAAATCGGAAGGGTGGCGCTTTTCGTCCTGGTTTTTGAGATCGTTGCGGGATTCTGCGATCAGGTCGTCGATCACTCTGCCGGAAAGTTTGCCATATACTTCGTTTTCAGAAGCAAATTTTAAAGTGTCAAAATACACCGAACCGTTTTTTATATATGCGTAACCGTTGTCGAGGATCTGCTGTACCATTTCGATCTGCTCGATAATATGGCCGGTAGCTCTGGGCTCGATACTCGGCGACAGTGTATTGAAAATAGCCATCATGTTGTGAAAACCATCGGTGTAACGCTGGACGATCTCCATAGGCTCCAATTGTTCCAGCCTCGCTTTTTTGGCGATCTTGTCTTCTTCGCCGATATCGGCATCGTCCACAAGATGCCCCACATCGGTGATATTGCGGACATAGCGCACCTTGTATCCAAGATATTTCAAATACCGGAAGATCACATCGAAACTGACGAAGGTGCGGCAGTTGCCGAGGTGCACATCACTATAAACCGTAGGGCCGCAAACGTACAAGCCGATCTTTCCTTCGTGAATAGGTTCAAATACTTCCTTTTGCCTCGTCAGGCTGTTATAAATTTGTAATGTATTGCTCATTAAAAGTGGATTGTCAAAGCCAAACAACTGATTTTTTAAAAGGTGCGGCAAAATTACATAAAATCTGTTTTAATACCCGGCTAATTTAAAGAGATCGTTCCGATGACGGGATAATGATCGGAGTAACCATTTCCTTTCAGAATATGGTTGTTGATAACCTTAAAACTTTGATCACAAAGGATATAATCGATGCGCAGGGCTGGAATATTTCCGGCATAGGTCGTCCCTAATCCCCTGCCCCGTTTTTTAAAAGTATCGTGGAGGTTTTGGGCGATCTGCCTGTAGGCAAAAGACTGAGGCGTTTCGTTGAAGTCGCCGCAGACGATCACCGGGTGTGGGCTGGCAGCAATGTGGCGTGCTATGGATTTTGCCTGCCCGGCTCTGATCTTTGAAGTATTCCTGAATTTTCCGAAGATCGTTCGGATGTCCGACAAAGTTTCTTTATCCTTGAGTTGTCCTTCAGCCATCATCTTTTCAGTTTCGCGGCTTACGTTGCTGCTTTGCAAATGCAGGCTATAAACCCGAACGATTTGGCCGTTGACGTCGATATCCGCCCAGATGCATGAGTTGACTTTTATGTCAAATTCGATCTTACCTTTTTCAATAATGGGAAATTTTGAAAAAATGGCTGAGCCGTAGTATCGTGTTTTATGGTAATCCTTGTAGGCAAAAAAATCGTTGAGCGGTTCGATGTGATAATCATCGATCTCCTGAAGGCAAAGAATATCGGGCATTCCCTTACTTTGCATAAACTGGAACTGTTCTTTGGCTTTGAGCGGATCGGTTTTCCTGTACCCCGCATCCATGAAAGGGAATTTGTGTGTGTTGTAAGTCATTACTCTGATCGGCTGTGCTGCTTCCGGAGGAGGCCCGAAATGCAATCCGATGAAACCGTTCAGGTGGTCCCAACCCATGATAATGCACGCCAGGGAAAAGAGGAAATATTTTTTTTTCAACATCAGCCAGCCTGCAACCATTAGAATATTCAAAAGCAGCAACCCGGGATAGGCAATGCCGACCAACGAGATCAACCAGAATTTTTCAGGATTGACAAACGGGGACAGGTAAGCAACAAAGGTTGTCAGGATGATTAGGATATTTATCCATCTCAGAAATGTTTCAATGCGTTTCAAAGACTTGAGTTTTTTCTGGGTCGGAGTATGAAAAATGGCTGAGTTTTAAAATGCCTTTTTATGAAAAGCTATTTTTTGCTGGCGTTGAAGAGAAACTCCTTTTCTTCTTCGGAAAGGCTTTCATAACCGTTGAGCTTGATCTTTTCGAGTATCGAATCCAGTCGCTCCTGGTAGTGTGATGGCCGTTCTTTGTCTGTGGAGGAATTTCCTTTCGCTTTCCGGTTTACCGGATTTTTATACACCACTTTAGGTCCTTTGGAGCTTTTGAAAAGGCTGCTGAAATAATTGCTCAAAGTGCGGAGCGCTCTGTTGACGGGTTCCGACCAATCGTAGCCGCTGCGCAACTGGGAGACGTACAGCCAGCCAAAAGCCGCGCCGCCCAGATGGGCAAAATGACCTCCCGTGTTACTCATGTTGGCGATGCCGATCAAGTCCAGAAAAACCAGGACGCCCACCACGTATTTCAGCTTTACCTCTCCGATCAAAATGAGATGCATCCGATAATTTGGCGAAAGCACTCCGGAAGCCACCACAAAAGCCATAACGGCAGCCGATGCCCCCAGTGCCATTGTGCCCACCGGAACAAAGTTGGCGGAAAGCAAATACAACATCGCGCCGAATAATCCACCCATCAGGTAAATGGGCAATATCCGGTGGTTTCCGATAAAATCGCCGACGATCTTTCCAAACCAGTAGAGGAACAACATATTCCAGAGTATGTGCCAGAAATCAACGTGAAGGAACATGTGTGTGAAGATCACCCAGGGGTGTGTCAGATCAAACCAAAGGTCTTTATGGATGGAAAAATATTTGACTACCTTATCGTAAAAAATATCGTTGTGCTCAAAGCCGCCAAATACCGTGATCAACAAATTAACAAGGTTCACCAGGATGAAGAAAACCACATTCACCAGGATAATACGCGTGATCATATTTCCATAGTTGAATTGTCGTTTTAAATCTTCCCAGATTGAGGTCAGCATTTGATACTATATTTTTGAATTACTTTAAAGACAAGCCTTATTCTCAAAACAACTTGCCTGCCAAAATAAGCTCCCGGTCACAGGCGCGAGCCATACCTTCGCCAATACAAAATTAATAATAATCCGAATAAGGCTCCGCCCAGATGCGCAAAGTGAGCGATCCCGGTACTGAATCGCCCCAGCCCTAAAAACAATTCGATCACCGCATAACCGGCCACGAAGTATTTTGCTTTGATCGGAATGGGCGGAAACAACAGCATGAGTTGCGTATTGGGGAAATTCATCCCGAACCCGACCAGCAATCCGAACACAGCGCCCGAAGCGCCCAACACCGGCACATTCGCCGTTAATGGATCGGCGCCCAGATATTGCAACTCTA
>CAZKDA010000157.1:0-11049 GCA_964551455.1 uncultured Saprospiraceae bacterium | reverse complement strand
GAAGACCTGCGGGTGGCATTCCTGTTGAATTACCAGGGGTACAAATACAAGGAAATCGCTGACAAATTCAACATCCCGCTCGGCACGGTAAAAAGCAGGATATTTTTTGCGCGGAAAGCATTGAAAGAGATGATCGAAAAGCAATACAATTCAAAACACATCCGCGTTGCCTGAACAATGCTCCGACTCTGAAATCCATTTTCATTTTGTAAAAACACCGTCAACGGTACGCCAGATCCCAAGCGGATTTTGGGTTTTCAATTCGTCGGGGAGCAATTCCTCCGGCCAGTTTTGAAAAGCCAACGGACGGGCGAACCGCTTGATCGCAGCAGTACCCACTGAAGTAAAACGCGCATCGGTGGTCGCCGGATAGGGGCCTCCGTGTTGCATAGCCGGACAAACCTCCACACCGGTCGGAACGCCGTTGAAAAGGATCCTGCCCACGCGATTCTGTAGCGCCTCGATCAAATTGAGATAAACAGCCATTTCGCTTTCTTCAGCAATAATAGTAGCGGTGAGTTGGCCTTTTAAGCTGTGAACGACTGCCGAAAGCACTTCAGCCGATTCGCATTTTATAATCAGTGCAAAAGGGCCGAAAACTTCTTCGCTCAACTCCGGATTTTCCAGAAACGCTTTTCCCCAGACTGATGCTACTGTCGGACGGCCTTCATTTTTTACACCATCGGAAACCATAGATTCGCCCTCCAAACGAACCTTATGAATATCCAATACCCGGTTTTTATTTGAGTAATAATTTTTACTGATACCTTCGTTGAGCATTGTGGAAGGCACAATTTTTCTGATGTTTTCTGAAAGCGCGGCAATGAACGCATCCAGCTCCGGGCCTTCCTTTCCGATCAACAATCCGGGGTTTGTGCAAAACTGTCCGCAACCCAGCGTCACCGAAGCAGCAAATTGCGCGGCAATTTCTTTCCCTCTTTTTTCCAGCGCGGCTTCGCCGAGCAACACCGGGTTTACACTGCCCATTTCCGCAAATACCGGGATAGGCTCTGTGCGCTGAGCAGCAGCATCGAACAAGGCTTTTCCAGCTTTGAACGAGCCGGTAAACACAACGGCTTTTGTCAATGGATGCCTAACCAGTTGCTGCCCCAAGTTGAGGCCGGTTCCGTAAAGCGTTGAGAAAACGCCGTCCGGCATTCCTGTTTTCTGTGCGGCTTGCATGATGGCAAAAGCTACCAAAGCGTTGGTGCCGGGGTGTGATTCATGCGCCTTGACGATAACCGGGCACCCTGCCGCCAGTGCGGAGGCCGTATCGCCCCCTGCTGTAGAAAATGCCAGCGGGAAATTACTGGCAGTGAACACAACTACAGGCCCGACCGGGACGAGCATGCGGCGGATATCCGGCTTTGCAAGCGGCTGTCGCTCTGGTTGCGCCAGATCAATGACGGGATCCACCCAAGAGCCTTCCTGGACAACCTTTGCAAAAAGGCGCAGTTGGTTTACTGTTCTGGCTCGTTCGCCGATCAGCCGGTCTTTCGGAAGGCTGGTTTCAGCCATTGTACGATCGATGAGCGCATCGCCCAACGCCATGATCTCATCCGCGATGGCATTTAAAAAAGCAGCCTTGTCGCTACCTGTTGTTTTCTTATATAAGGTAAATGCTTCGGTAGCCAACTGCATGGTTTTTTCGATTTCGGCGGTGCTGGCGATATGGAACCGCCCTTCTATTTTTTTATCTGTGGCAGGATTGAAAGATTCCAAAAAGTCGTCAGCCAGCGCTGAATAATGGTATCCGATCAAATTTCGGCCATCCAGCTTCTTCATGTCATTAAAATTTTATAGAGCGATTAAGGGGTTTTTATTTTTTCATAAACTGCCATATCAGGCCGGTTTGCAATGCCTTTTGCAATGATCTCCGTGATCCGCTTTCGTTCTTCGCCTTCGAGCGGAAGCCGGGGCGGGCGAACGGTTTCGGTACCGATTCCGGCAGCGACTTCGGCCAACTTGATATATTGCACCAGCTTGGGGTGGATGTCCAATTCGAGCAAAGGCATGAACCATCGGTAGATTGCCAGGGCTTCTTCCAGGCGGCCTGCTTTGACCAGTTCGTACATCACCACCGTTTCTTTCGGGAAAGCATTCACCAGGCCGGCCACCCAACCCACCGCGCCTGCCGCCAGGCATTCCAGGGCGATGGTATCGACACCGCAAAAAATCTTATACCGGTTGCCAAAGGCATTTTTAAGGCGGGTGATGTTAGTGGTATCCCGCGAGGATTCCTTGATCGCCTGGATATTGTCAACCGCAGCAAGGGCTTCGAGCATAGGAATCGTAACGGCGATTTTGTAATCGACGGGATTGTTGTACAGCATGATCGGCAAAGATGTATTGGCAGCTATGGTTTTAAAATACACCGTAGTTTCCTGCTCGTCGGCTTTGTATTGCATCGGGGGGAGGAGCATCAGGCCATCCGCGCCGTTCTTTTCCGCCAGCTGAGCCATTGCGATGGCATCACTTGTCGATCTTTCGGCGATGTTCAACAATACCGGCACCCTGCCATTTGCGGTGCGGATCGTTTCGTTGAGCAGGGTCATTCTTTCGTCGTTGGTGAGGGTGCTCGCTTCTCCCAGGCTCCCGCCGATAATGATCCCGCTGATGCCGGCATCGATCTGAAACCGGATGTTTTTCAAATAAGCAGGAATATCGAGGCGATAGTCTTCTGTAAATTTTGTTGTTACGGCCGGAAAGACGCCACTCCAGTTGATTTGCATGGTTTTTTAAGTTGATGTGGTATTGTGGTATTGTGGTATTGTGGTATTGTGGTGTTCCCGATTTCATCGGGATCTTCGCTTCGCTCCGATGTGGTGTTCCCGATTTCATCGTCCCGCTTTTTCGAGAAAAAGCGGGATTCGCTCCGATGTGGTGATGGGTTGATTAAGTTATTGAGTTGACGCTTCGACAAGCTCAGCCTGCCTGCCCGATGCAGCCCGCCCGCACCAGCCCGACAGATCGGGGCAGGATTACCCCATCAACACATCAGCAAATTAGCAAATCCTCAAATCAACAACAGATACATTTTTCAAGACAAATTTAAGAGCTTCCAATGCAGCAGACTTTGTAGATTTTCGCGATTTGCGATACTATTTTGCTTACAGAGCGTAATTTTACAGCCGATCATTAAAAAAATAATACAACATGAAGGCTTTGACGTTTAAAATCCCCAAAACCGGGGAGCAGTCATTCAGGGTTCAGGTGGATGAAGTTGACCGTTTTTATGATCGTTTTCACCATCATCCTGAATTGCAGATCACATTGATCTTGGAGAGCCAGGGTTCGCTTTTTGTCGGAGACAGCATCACGGCTTTTCGACCGGGAGACCTTTTCATCATCGGTCCTAATATGCCGCATCTTTTAAAAAATGATAAGCCCTTTGCAAAATCCATATCCATATTTTTCAGCAAAGAAGCCTTTGGCGCTGCATTTTTTCGGCTGCCGGAATTATCAAAGATAAACAACTTGTTGCTGCGGGCGGAAAAAGGACTTCGCATTTTAGGAGAGGCGAAAGAACTGATTTCGCAAAAAGTAGTAAAAATTATTGAAAAAGAAGGGTTTGAACGGCTGTTGCTTTTATTTTCAATACTGCACGAGTTGTCTGAATACGACCAAACGGAGAGCCTTTCGAGGACGAGTTTTGCTTCGAACAGCGGCGAATTTCAAAGTGAAAAGATCAGCCGGGTATTTCAGTTTGTGATGGACAATTATCAACGTCCTGTGAAGTTGGAAGAAGTCGCAGCCATTGTTAACCTGAGCGTTTCGGCATTTTGCAGGTACTTCAAATTGCGAACGCGGAGTACTTTTGCCCGCTTTGTCAACGAGGTCAGGGTTTCTTCGGCGTGCAGGCAACTGATCGAGACCGATGATTCTGTTTCGGAAATTTGCTATCGGACGGGTTTCAACAACATTTCCAACTTCAACCGCCAATTTAAAATGTTCACGGGTTACACGCCGACTCAATATCTTTCAAAACATCGCACTTAGGTTTTGGGGCCGCTTTTGATGTACACGAGGTTGAATCTGTTGCGGTATTCGCTTGGAACAATAAACTCATTGACGCCGATCTGTACGCCCCTTCGGAACAACAGCTTCAGTTTTTTATTTTTGGTGTTCAAAATACTGTAACGGTCAAAATTTCCATCGCCTTTGAGGACGTATTCGCTCACCGTGTTTTCCGGTTTGATCTCATCATTGAAAATGAAGCTAAGGGTTTTGGGGGTTTTCAGCAGCAGAAAAGACGAAAAGGCGGCCTCGTCGTCATAAGAATATTGCTTTTTGTGCAGGATGTTTTTCCAATGGGTTTTGCCATCCGGATGAATGGAAATTACGAACATGTCGTCATAGTAAAAATCAAAATAAACATGGCCGTAGCCTGCGCCGAAAGCGCCTGATCCCAGCACTTGCCGTTCACTTCGGGTTGCCTGCTCGGCGATCATCAGGATGCCGCCGTCATGCCGGAGGATGACCTCGCGGATCACCGCTTCCGACAATCCTTTCGAGGCATTCACCTGTTTTCCTAAAAACCTGGAAACAAAATCGTCTTCGAAAGATTCGAATACCAGCTTGTAATAATTGGGGGTTTGCGGCGACACGCTCAAATAAAAATATCCAACGGATTTCGTTTTTGTTTTTTCGGAGTACAAACCACCTGCGACGATCTTATTGTTCATATTGTCATAACTGAAAATAATGTCAAAGGTCAGTTTGCCTTCCATCGACAAAGAATAAAAGGTAAGGCTAACGGAATCAGCTTCATGGTTGGCCATGAAGATATCGTAAACGTGGTCTTCGCGCGTAGATTTTTGATTGCCTTTTGCAGCAATAAAAAACACCTCTCCTTTATCCGTGATCAAGCCCTGGAAAAAATCACTTTCGAGTACAATCCCTTCGGCGAAGAATTTGAAATGCTGAATGGTTTGCATGCTTTGGAGGTCAAAAGAAATAGCATTGATCCGGTTTTGATGTTCAAAATAATACACCAAGAGCTTCGACTTGTCTTCGGATTGCGCGGTAAAAAATTCAGGGACGATAAAGCTGCTGGGGCGCTCATAGTCGAGGATCAGTACTGAATCCTTCAGGTTGGCGCCGGCGTCAAACCTGTAAGCTTTTATTATGGTATTTTGTTTTTCCGGGTATTTGCAGGTGATCGTGAAGTATTTATTCGTCGCAGTGATATTGAGCAGCTTAGGCCTTTTGTGGTCGAATGCGAGTTCTTTGGTCCATTTCAGCTTCATATCCTTATCAAAGCCCCTTACTTCATAGCGTTTGTCGTAAGTTTGTACCAATAGTAAAACGCGGTCTTTCAGCCTGCCGACAACCTGGTACCATCCACTGCTTTTCATGAACATGTTATCCGATACCACAACGGATTGAGCGAATCCCACTTGTATAAACGGGACGATCAAAATACATAAAGCAAGTATGGAAACTACCAATTTTTTCATAAGCGCCGGATTTTGAAAATCCTTCTTCTGTTCAACGGGTAATTTAATAAAGATGGCAGACTTAAATCAGCCGGATTACGACTTTAACGGATTTTTTTACCATGAGGCTTTTTCTGTATAAAATGCGTAAAGCGCAAAATTGTTGAGAAAGTTTGTTTCTACAACTATAGCGAAAATGAAGCTGCTAGCTGCCTGCTTTAAATTGTGACGGGTGATATGGAAATTTGTGCCTGAAAATGGAATGATGAAAGCAGCGAGATCACTTTTCAGTAAGTTCCGCCACAAGCTGATTGAGGTCGATACGCTCCTCGTAGATTTTAACCCCATTGGCAATCCGCAACAACATCGCTTTGACTTTCGCCGGATCGTCGGAATTGGTGATCGCGCTGTACAGGCTCAACACCTGGTGGTTGCAGACCATGGAATAATAATGCTCTTCCTGAACGGTTCGCGGCTTTTGCTCCTCATCGAGGCTGCTGGGCGATTTAAAATACCAATGCAATATTGGCTTGCCGGATTCGAGGGTTAAAAGCTCTGTTTTGAACTCGTATTTAAAACCCGGTTCGGTGGCGCTGACCAGCGCGGTTTCGTATTTTTTATAATGCGAAAGCAATTCTTCTTCCGGCAGGGCGTAATCCGTGGAATCGATAAAATTGAGCATGGAAACATTGAACAACTGGAGCAACATACCATCCACAACGTAAGTGATGATGTCTTGTCTTTCGGTAGGCCTGACGCTGCTTCCCGTCACCGGAACCGTGTAGAAGCTGGAGGTTTCGTTGAACACCTGGAGGTAACCGTCATTGAGGGTGATGCTGCCGCTGCGATAGTTCATTTCCTTCACCAGCTTTCCGTTTTCAAAGACCTGAACCCCCTGGAGAATTCCTTCGTTCGACCAAAAGCGGGCTTCTCCCTTCGGTTCGTCCATATTGAAAAATTCTTCTGATTTCTTTTGTCCGTTATGGTGCCACTTGATGGTAGGGCCGTGTTTTTCACCATCCGCGTAATGGCTTTCGAGTTGCAACTGGCCGTTCTGGTACCAGTTTTTGACCACACCGTGAGTTTTGCCGTTTTTATAAAACGCCTGCTGATCCAACTGTCCGTTGAAAAACCACCAGTTGTGTTCGCCCTCTTCTTTTCCGTTTTTGAAAAGCCCTTCGGATTTTTTCTGTCCGTTTTTGTGCCACTCGGTACAGATGCCATCGGGTTGTCCGTTCACAAAATTAAGTTCCAGCTTTTTGATGCCGGTATCGTACCATTGCGTTTCTGTTTCGATCTGGATACCATTTTCATATTGAGCTTCGTAAATTTTATCGCCGTTCATGTTCCATTCCAGCGCAGTGCCGTGCAGCTTGCCTTCTTTGATAGGAATCTGCAATTTCCTTTCACCGTTGGGATGATCTTCAAAGGCCGTTCCGGTAAATGGCGGAATGGTATTGCGTTGGTAATACAAACCCTTGATCTGATCCAACTCGGAAACCGGCACCTTGTTTTTCTGTGCAAAAGTTTGAAAAGCGCTGCAAAACAGGAAAAGGAAAATCGTCCATTTAGTCATTGAAACCCAGTTTTTAAAATATTGCAAAAGTAAAAAAAATCTGTTTTGGGTGTTTTGGGGTTTGTGAGTCGTTTGTTGAATTTTAGTGTGTGTTTGTGTTGAGGTATAAATATTTTTTTTAAAATGCAGGTGTTATAAAAAGCAATACAAACTGCCCGTCTATTGATTTCTAAAAATAAAATCCAACACTTTTTTGTAAATATATTGCGAGAATTCATTAAATTCACTTTGAAAGCATTGTTCATCAGAGTAAACCGGGCTTCTTCCTTTACCAATTCAAACTTTACCCAACTGATAAAAGGCTTTTGTTTAGATTTATTTCAACGGGTTAAGACCTCGAAACGTCAGAACCTATTACTGAAAAAATCAGTAAAAAATATAAAAACTTATGCTCATGAAAAAGTCGAAGTTTACAACTCTCCTCCTTGTGTTTTTATTTTACGGATCGGTGGCTGCGCAAAACAATGAATTGAAAATCGAGGCAGAAGATCATCCGCAGTTTTCCGAAACTAAAAGTTGCGGGACACCGCCCAAGACGAAAGAACAGCGGCAATATACCCTGGAAGTAATAGACCAGGCCGGAGCAACTCGAAATACCGGCACCACCTGCGTTCCGGTCAGAATCCATATTGTCAGGGAAAATAACGGTTCCGGCGGCATCTCACTTGGTGATGTAAACATCGGAATGTCTTACCTCAATTATTTTTACTTAGAGGCAGGTATTGAATTTTACATCTGCGATGTGAATTATATCAACAATAGTAACTGGTATTCATTTGTACCGGATTCCCATGAAGTTCCAATGACAAATGCACATTCGGTACCTGATGCCGTGAATGTCTATTTCGTGGGCAGCATCTGGTTTCAGATATGCGGATACGCATATTATCCTGACGTTGATGATGTTATCAC
Source organism: uncultured Saprospiraceae bacterium (assembly GCA_964551455.1). Lineage (GTDB taxonomy): Bacteria > Bacteroidota > Bacteroidia > Chitinophagales > Saprospiraceae > JAHDHW01. Next base: position 3,123 of record CAZKDA010000157.1, on the reverse strand, counting down.
GCTTACAATTTTGATGGCTAATGATTGCACCGTAGATGCTGAAAATGGAACGTTTGTACACGAATTGGGGCATTTTTTCGATCTGCAACACACACATGACGGCACTGAAAACGGAAATGATGACGATGACGCAGAGCATGTTCCTCGTTCCGGAGGAAATTCCAACTGTACAACTCATGGTGATATGCTTTGCGATACGGAAGCCGACCCTAACGGAAACAATGATCCCAATTGTAACTTTATCAATAATGGTGAGGATTCCGAAGATATTTATATGAATACTTATACTCCAGATCTGGATAATATTATGTCGTATTACTCAGATTATTGCGGTGGCATTTTTACGCCTGGACAATATACCCGGATGGAAAACGCGCTTACAGTTCGACTTGGCCATTCATCTTATGACCTCCTGGGCTGCTCTCCAAATACAGTCTCAGATCCTTCCGGACTTACAGCGTCAGAGAATGATTTTTATGGAGTAGAACTGAACTGGACCGACAATGCGGATAATGAAACCGGGTATCTCATTGAGCGATCACTTGATGGCGGTACCACCTGGACAGCGCTTTCCGGCGGCGGAGTGGGGCCTGACATAACTACATTCACAGATAATAATATCAATGCTAACACAACTTATCATTACCGCGTGAAAGCATCCAATGACGACTGTAATCATTACAGCAGCCCTGCCTCCATTGACGTAGGATTGGTTCATTGCTTGCCAACCCATGAGAGTAATTCATGCGATGCTTCAGGATTCGGTCTGGGCGTTGCCATTTATAATTTTTTATTAGAAGAAACATCGGGCGACACCCTAATACTGAATAATGCAAATGGCTGTAACGGCCCACTTAGCATTTTTAGCGAAACCCATTCTGCCGTTGTTGAGGCAGGGGCTACTTATGACTTTTCAGTAAATTTCCAACTTGGTACCCCGCCCTTCGGCAGTTATTACTCACAATACTTAACTATTTGGGTGGATAGCAACCAAAACGGAGATTTTACGGATCCTGGTGAAATGCTTTATCAATCCTCAACACATGGCGGACCGACGGTTTCGGGTTCCATAACTATTCCAGCCAATGCCGCGAGTGGCGCCACTACGCTTAGGATCCGTTCCGGATGGAGCGGCGGAGGTCAAATCTCGGATCCCTGTGGTTATCATGCGTTTGGTGAAACAGAAGATTATGAATTGGTGATCGAATCGCTTCTTCCCGTACAACTTACTTCTTTTACAGGCAAAAAAAGAAGCGAAGCCGTTGAGTTGAAATGGACGAACGTTTCAGAAGAGAACAATGATTATTTCATCATAGAGCGCGCTGGCAACGGAATCGATTTTGAATATTTAGGACAACAAAAAGGCATGGGAACAACAAACAACGCCAACACTTACACCTGGCTGGACCGGAAACCGCTCAACGGAGTCAATTATTACCGCTTATCTCAGGTTGATTTCGACGGTACTAAACACATTGAAAGCAAAATAGTCGCCATCGAGTTTTTTAATGGCTCCTTTCTTTCCATTTCTCCTAATCCTTTAAAGGAATCTGTAATTTCGGTTATTTATCATACAGCCCTCGACGGAGATTGCCAGATCAGTATCATGGATTTGAATGGTAAAACCATATACAATTTCATAAGAGTTGTTGAAAAAGGTCCAAATGAATTTAGTTTTGAAACTCCTGCCTTGCCAAATGGCATATATTTGATCCGCCTCAACCATGCAAACGAAAGCCATATTGAGCGCTTTGTTAAAGCCATGTAAGGTTCGGGAAATACGCACAAACGACATGGTAAATTCCTCTCAGGCGGTCACCGACGAAGCCAGGCTTTGTTTCAGCGAGTCAAGGACTTTGCCTGTAGCGGTCAGCGTATTGACGCCTTCTTTAACCATAAAAAAATAGTTGTTCGATTTTTTGAATGAAAGCCCTTTTTCGCCACCGTGTTTCGCGACATATTGCACCAGATTGTGGAATTGATCGGTTTCAAAAAACGGGGATTGCGGGTTGCCGATGAAATAACACCGCAGCTTTCCATTTTTCAGGATCAGGCGCTCAAAACCCAGCGCTTTGCAAAGCCACCGCAGTTTCAGCCCTTCGAATAATTCACGTACTTCTGCGGGGATCGGCCCGAAGCGATCTTTTAATTTATCAGCAAATGCCGTCAATTCTGCTTCGGTTTCGATCTTATCCAGTTCGGTGTATAGATTCAGCCTTTCCTGGATGTTGTTGACATATTCATCGGGGATGAGCATTTCCACGTCGGTATCGATCTGAACGTCGCGCACGAACTTCCTGTCTTTTTCGAGTTCCTCTTTGAACAGGTCTTTAAACTCGTTTTCCTTCAACTCGAAAATAGCTTCTTCGAGGATCTTCTGGTAGGTTTCGTAACCGATGTTCGCAATAAAACCACTCTGCTCGCCGCCCAGCAGGTTGCCGGCTCCGCGGATATCCATGTCGCGCATGGCAATGTTGAAACCGCTTCCCAGGTCAGAGAACTCTTCGATGGTTTTCAACCTTTTTCGGGCATCGGAGGTCAGCGTAGAGAGCGGCGGGCTTAACAAATAACAAAAGGCTTTGCGGTTGGAGCGGCCTACTCTCCCGCGAAGCTGGTGAAGGTCGCTGAGGCCAAACTGATGCGCGTTGTTGATGATAATGGTATTGGCGTTGGGAATGTCCAGGCCGGTTTCGATGATATTAGTGCAAACCAGCACATCGAATTGTTTTTCTATAAAATCGATCAGCGTCGTTTCCAGTTGTTTGGATTCCATCTGGCCATGAGCCGACAGAATATCCACATCAGGACACATGCGCCTGAGCATGGCGGTAATATCAGGCAAAGATTTCACGCGGTTGTGGACAAAGAAAACCTGGCCGCCTCGATTGACTTCGTAGTAAATAGCTTCTTTGATCAGTTCCTCGTTGAAGATACGCGTTTCGGTATGGATGGGTTGTCGGTTTGGCGGCGGTGTGTTGATGACTGACAAATCACGAGCAGCCATCAGCGAAAATTGCAGGGTGCGCGGGATGGGCGTCGCCGTCAAAGTAAGCGTGTCCACATTGACTTTGAAGTTGCGGAGTTTTTCTTTGGCGGCTACGCCAAACTTCTGTTCCTCGTCGA
>CAZKDA010000156.1:2342-11112 GCA_964551455.1 uncultured Saprospiraceae bacterium | reverse complement strand
TTTTATAAAATTTTTTCTTTAAAATCCACACCGTAAGCGTCCAAAGTCTAAAAATAGTCGTTCGTCATATTTATAAAAGAGGTTTGATTTGTAAAGTTGGGAGGTTGTTTATAATATTATAACCAAAGCGTCGTGCGATTCACCTGACCATCAAAAGCAGCAATCCAATCACTGCGGAGAGAAAAACAATGCCGTATCCCGGCAGAAGGTATTTTCGCAATGGTTTACTACCTGCCCAAAAGCTAATACCGAGCTTGACCAGTGTATTGGAAATAGTGGCAATCAGGATAGCTATACCTGCGATGGACATATCCGCCATTGACTTTGCTAATTTTGAAACGGTGATCGTAATGGCGTCGAGATCGGAAAGCCCTGCAATAGCGCTGGATACGAGCAATCCTCTGTTGCCCAGGTTTTCGTTCGCATAACTCACCACCAGCAAAATGACTGTATAAATAAAACCGAACACCAGCGCTCCCTGTAAATCTAAAGGTTTGCCCTGCCGGATATCGGCATCTGTCATTTCATTTTTCCGTGCTTTGAAATAAAAGAAAAGTGCAACCCCCGCTGCGGCCAGGAATAACAGCAAGAGCGTGAACAATAGTTCGTTGAACAGGTCTTTATTAAAGATGAAAGCCCATACCAACACGCGTATGACCATGATCGAAGAAGCAGCCATAATGGCGATTGCACAATTATGCGATTGGTTTTCATTTTCTTTGCTTTTTTTGGAAAACACCCAGGTTACGGCTGTGCTGGAAACCAGCCCTCCGATAAACCCGCTCAGCAAAATACCTTTTCTGGCGCCTAAAAATTTCATCAAAATATATCCAAAAAAACCCAGGCCGGAAATAAGCAGGATCACGATCCCGATCTCACGCGGGTTAATGACATTGTAAGGATCGTAGGTTTTGTCGGGCAGAAAAGGGAAAACCAGCAATGCAATGACGATATAACGGATAAAATCATACAACTCTTCCGCAGTGATCCTGCCGACAATGGAATGTAGTTTGAACTTTGCGGAAAGCATCACTACTACAAGCACTGTTATTATCAGGCTGATCTCCACGAAACCATGAAAAGTTAAAGTGCCCAGAAAAAAACTAATGAGTGCAGAAAATTCCGTAGTAGCGCCGATATCACCTTTTGAAGCGGTAATAAAATAGGAAACAACCGTGATGGTAATTACCGAAAAAAGGATTCCCAAATACACCAAAGGATTCAGCAGGTAATAAGCCATGCCGCCGATGAATCCCAGGAGAGTAACAAACATGAAGGTCCGGATACCTGCAAACCACTTTATTTTTTCATTGATCGCGGCGTATTCGCGTTCCAGGCCGATGATGGCGCCGATGCCTGTGGCTACCAAAGCCCTGATATAAAAATCACCCTGGGTTATTTGGAAAGCTTCCGTGTCGATGATGAAATTGTCCATCTAAAAAAAGCGTGAATTTATGATGTGCCTTGTACAATTGTTTTGCAGCGATTACAGGATTTTTCGTCCGTCAGGGTAAAGGGAGTCAGGACAGCATTTCTACCATTCCCACCAAAACCGGGTTGATTTCGCGGTTGTGTTTGATCGCTTTTTCAAATGGCGTCAGCACAATTTTATTATGAACCAACCCAACCATGACCTCCGATTTTCCATCGATCAGCGCATTGACCGCTTCCATACCCATCTGGCTGGCACGGACCCGCTCCATGCAGGTAGGCCGCCCGCCTCGCTGAATGTGTCCTAGTATGGTTACTTTGGTTTCAAAAAATGGAAACTTGTCTTCTATCTCTGTTTTAAGTTGAAGCGCTCCGCCGGTTTCATCACCTTCGGCGACGATGATGATATTCGCCCGCTTTTTATTTTGCTGATTGATTTGCAAAGTGTGCATCAGCGCGGAAGTGTCGTTTTTGCTTTCCGGGATGAGCACTGCTTCGGCGCCGGTGGCGATGGCCGATCTCAATGCGATGAACCCTGCGTCGCGTCCCATCACTTCGACGATGAACAGCCGGTTGTGGGCATTTGCGGTGTCTTTGATATTATCGATGGCCGCCATAGCCGTGTTGATGGCGGTATCGTAACCGATGGTAAAATCCGTTCCGTAGAGGTCATTGTCGATAGTGCCGGGAACGCCGACGATGGGAATGCCATGTTCTTTGAAAAGCAGGCTCGCGCCTGTAAAAGTGCCGTCGCCGCCAATGGCCACCACGCCCTCGATCCCTGCCTTTTCAAGGTGTTCGACAGCCTGCTGCCTGCCTTCCGGCGAATAGAAATCCTTGCTACGGGCGGATTGCAGGATCGTTCCGCCGAGGTGAATGATGCCGGAAACCGAAGCGTTGTCCAAAGCCATAAAATCTCCCTCGATCATCCCCTGGAAGCCTCTTTTGATGCCGATGACTTCCAGCCCTTTTTTCAACCCGGTTCGCACTACTGCCCGGATGCATGCATTCATTCCGGGAGCATCGCCGCCTGAGGTAAAAACTGCAATTTTTTTCATGTTCAAAGTATGTGGTTCGTGGTTCAAAGCCTGCCCCGCCACCAGCGTGGCCGATGGCAGTGGCACGCATGTCGGGGTTCGTAGTTCAAATGTTGTGGGTTAAAGGCTATGAGATATGAGTTGGGAGGTTATATTTCATAACTTTTAACTCATAACCTCAACAACCCCGACAAGTCGGGGCATGCCCAATCAACCCAACAAAATAATTATCCCCCTCCCTAATTATTGCCAAAGATATAAAAATGTAACTGTCAGAGTTTTTCTTTCAGGTATTTCCCCGTAAACGATCCTTTCACTTTTACAAGGTCTTCCGGCCTGCCCTGGAAGATCAATTTGCCACCTTCCTTTCCTCCTCCCGGCCCCAGGTCAATGACCCAATCGGCAGATTTGATGATCTCAAGATTGTGTTCCACCACCAAAACGGTGTGCCCTTTTTCAACGAGTGCATTCAATGCGACAAGCAGTTTTTGAATATCATGAAAATGCAAGCCGGTGGTAGGTTCGTCAAAGATAAACAGGATTTTTTCGGTAGAGCGTTCTTTGCCCAGAAAGGAGGCCAACTTCACGCGCTGCGCTTCTCCACCGGAAAGTGTGCTGGAAGATTGCCCCAGTTTGATATAACCCAGGCCAACATCGGAAAGAGGTTTGATCTTGGAAACGACATCTTTGGCATCAGCGAAAAATTCCAGCGCTTCTTCTATACTGAGATCCAGGATTTCCGCGATGTTTTTGTCTTTGTAACGCACGTCGAGGATATCCTGCTTGAATCGCTGGCCTTTACAATCTTCACATTCCAAGCGGACATCCGCCAGGAATTGCATTTCGATGACCTGCTCTCCTTCGCCTTTGCAGGTTTCGCAACGCCCTCCTTCGACATTGAACGAAAAGTGTTTGGGTTTAAAACCGCGAATGCGGGAAAGTTGCTGATTGGTCATCAGGTTGCGGATGGTATCATAAGCTTTGACATAAGTGACCGGATTGGAACGGCTTGATCTTCCAATGGGATTTTGATTGACCATTTCAACTAGTGTGATCGCGGAAAGATCGCCTTCCAGGCTTTTATAACGACCCGGCATGACGCGTGAGGGTTCGCCATTATGCTGTTTGAGCACCGGATACAGAATTTGTTTGATCAACGTGGTTTTCCCGCTTCCTGAAACACCGCTGACTACGGTGAATGTGTTCAAGGGGATCGTTACATCAATGTTTTGCAAATTATGCTGCGAAGCGCCTTTGATGATGATCTGGCGAACAAATTTTCTCCTGACTTTTGGAACAGCGATTTCCATGCGCCCGCTCATGTATTTTGCGGTAAGGCTATCTGCGGCTTTGTCGTAAATCTGATCAAATGGTCCGGCAAAGACCACCTCACCTCCGTGAATTCCGGCCTGGGGGCCTATGTCAATGAGATAATCCGCATTTTTGATTATATCCTCTTCGTGTTCAACCACCAGAACGGTATTCCCGAGATCGCGCAATGACTTCAGGACATTGACAAGGCGGCCTGAATCGCGCGGATGTAGGCCAACGCTCGGTTCATCGAGGATATAGAGCGAGCTGGTGAGGTTGCTTCCCAGCGTTCGGGTGAGGTTGATCCTTTGGGTTTCGCCACCGCTGAGGGTGGCTGAAAGCCGTCCGATCGTGAGGTAACTCAAACCAAGTTCAACCATAAACCTGAGCCGGGTGGTGATCTCCAGGATTATCCGTTTTGCAATAGAAGTATCGTATTTGGTGAGTTTCAGATTTTCAAAAAAGGCCAGCAACTCATCGATGGGTAGATTCACCAGTTCCGTGATGGCTTTGCCGTCGATTTTGACATAAGTCGCTTCTTTTCGCAAACGGCCTCCTTCGCAAACCGGGCAGGCGGTTTTTCCACGATACCTGGCCAGCATGACCCTGTTTTGTATTTTGTAAGTCTTTTCTTCCAGTTCCTGGAAATAGGCATTGATACCAGAAAAATATTTGTTGCCGGTCCAAAGCAATTTCCGCTGTTCAGTGGTCAATTCCTGGTAAGGGCGATGCACCGGAAAGTCAAAGTGGAAAGCATTATCAATGATCTCACTCAGCCAGTTGCTTCCCTTCTCCCCACGCCATGCAGCGATAGCGCCTTCATACACAGAAAGCGATTGATCGGGGATCACTTTATTTTCATCAATCCCGATCGTTTGTCCGTATCCCTCGCATTTGGGGCAGGCGCCATAGGGGTTGTTGTAGTTAAATAATTGCGGGGTAGGTTCCAAAAATTCCAGGCCGTCGAGTTCGAACCTGTTGTTGAATGTCTCGGTAGTTTTTCCGATCACTTCGACGAAGCATTCCCCTTCACTTTCGTAAAAGGCTGTTTGTACTGAATCGGCGATCCGCTTTTTGTTGTCTTCATCGCTTTGATTCACCACAAACCGGTCGATCAGCAAACGGATATTATCAAATTCCGAAACGTTTTTTTTGAGCATCCTGGGTTTTTGTTCCAGCGCCTCTTCGATGCGGAGCAATTCATTGTTGATCTGTATCCGGGTGTAGCCTTTTTGCAAAAGCAAATCGAGTTCCTGTTGAATTTTTCGATCTTTGTATTTGTGTGGTATGGGAGCGAAAAGATTTATTTTAGTGTCGTCTTCAAAACTGTGGATAAAGTCCACCACGTCGGCAACCTCGTGTTTTTTAACCAAATTGCCGGAAACCGGGGAGTAGGTTTTTCCGACGCGGGCATACAGCAACCTCAGGTAATCATAGATTTCGGTGAGCGAACCAACTGTTGAGCGGGCATTGCTCGTGCTCACTTTTTGTTCGATGGCTATGGCCGGACATATCCCTTTGATATAATCGACATCCGGTTTTTTCATGCGCATTAGAAACTGGCGGGCATAGGAGCTTAGGCTTTCCACGTATCGGCGTTGCCCCTCGGCATACAAGGTGTCGATCGTCAATGACGATTTTCCGGAGCCGGAAACTCCTGTTACGACGATCAGCTTGTTTTTTGGAATCTCAATATCTATATTTTTCAGGTTGTTGGCCCGGGCGCCTTTTATATGGATAGCATCAGTAAATTTCTCCAGTTGCGGCCTTTCAATTACTCCGGTTTCTTTTTTGTAAGCCATGAAAAATGTTTGTTAAGTTGAGTTTGAAGCAGTGGGCAAAATTAGCGTTTTCCAGCCAATTTTCAAATGAAGCATTTTTTTACAGTTTATGGTTTCATAGCGTAGCTTTTTTTAATAAATACCTTCTTTGATTGGCAATGATTTACGAAGATTTTATAAAATTATTGTCAGTTAAAACCACCATTTGGAAGCCATAAACCAAAGATTTGGAAAGGAGGCCAAGTCACAAATTTTAATTTTGAAAAATTTGATTTTTAAATAAAAGATTTGAATCTTTGTGAACTCTGAAAAATTAAACCGCCCGTTAATTTTTCGTTAAGATGAGTTAAAATGATACTAAACGCTTGGTTGTTTTTATAATTTGGGCTTATCTTTGAAAAGATTATTTTTGATAATCGACGTTTTCTCAACCTTATTTTCGTAACTAAAAAATTGTTTGTCTATACGCAGTAACTTTTACACTAAAGTATTTTTTCTCAAAAGTAAAAAATAGGATAGTTATGCTAGTTACGCAAATTAATGACCAACAATTAATTGCTCAATACCTTGAAGGAGATGAGCGTTGTTTCGAAGAACTTCTCAACCGCCACAAGCAAAAAATCTACACCTCGATCTATTTGTTTGTAAAAGACCAGGCGCTTGCTGAAGACATTTTCCAGGAAGTTTTTATTAAGATCATCGATACGCTTCGCAAGGGGAAATACAACCACGAAGGCAAATTTGTCCAATGGGCAATGCGTATCTCCTACAACATGTGCGTGGATTACTTCCGCCGTACAAAGCGCCGACCGAAAGTCGCGCCGACCGAAGCTTTTGATATTTTTGACGTGCTCCAGGTAGCCGACGACAACGCCGAGCAACGGATCATCAAAAGCCAAACCCACGACAAAATCCGTCACCTCGTGGACCAATTGCCTCCCGAACAACGCGAAGTGGTTATCCTGCGCCATTATGCCGATATGAGCTTTAAAGAGATCGCCAAACTGACAAGGGTGAGTATCAATACCGCTCTGGGAAGGATGCGATACGCTTTGATCAATATCCGCAAAATGGTTGAAGAAAGAGATGTCATTCTTCAGTAAAAATCAATATAAAAATATTGAGGCGTAACTTGATTGCGCTATCTGAAAACACCACAGGCGGAGTAATTCTCAAAATTGCTCCGCCTTTTTTATTTTCCCTGATATTGCTTTGCGTAGTCCTTTGCAAAATAGGTAAGAATGACATCTGCTCCTGCCCGCCGAATACTCAGCAAGGTTTCAGGCATGGCCTGCTTGTAATCCAACCAACCGTTCCGAACGGCTGCAATGAGCATGGCGCATTCCCCGCTGACATGATATGCCGCAATCGGCAGCTCGAAATTTTCCTTTAAAAGATGAATGACATCAAGGTAGTTGAGCGCAGGTTTGACCATTAGAAAATCAGCGCCTTCGGAAGTGTCGAGTTCCGCTTCGATAAGCGCTTCGCGTTTGTTTGCGGGGTCCATTTGGTAGGTTTTTTTATCGCCGGATTTTGGGGCAGAATCCAGTGCATCGCGAAAAGGGCCATAAAATGCGCTGGCATATTTGGCAGTGTAAGCCATGATGCCTGTTTCCGTAAAACCGGCAACATCCAGCTCTTTCCGTATAAAACCGATGCGGCCATCCATCATATCGGAAGGGCCGAGGATATCGAATCCTGCTTGTGCTTGTGCGACTGCCATTTTTGCAAGAATGGGAAGCGTGGCGTCGTTCAGGATTTTGCCATTTTCGACGAGGCCATCGTGACCATCGGCGCTGTAAGGATCCATAGCTACATCGCTGATGAGGCAGCATTCCGGGAACAAGCGCTTGATGGTCGAAGCAGCTTTCAGGTAAAAATTTTGGGGATCGTAACTGTATGTTGCGGTTTTATCTTTGAGTTGTTCATTTATTGCAGGAAACAGGATAAAACTGTTCAAACCGAGCGACATGCATTCTTCGATTTCTACAATCAGCGTGTCAATCGAAAAACGAAAACTGCCCGGAAGGGAAGGAATTTCATCCTTGATCTTTTCGCCATCGACTAAAAAAAGCGGATAAATCAAATGATCCGGTGACAGTTGCGTTTCGCGGATCATTGCGCGTTGCGCCGTTGAACGCCGGTTTCTTCGTGGCCTTCTTAACATAAAAAGGAGGATTATTTTTTATCGTTGTGTAATTGCTTTTTTGGATTTCCGGGAACGGGATCATGCCCATGAGGTCCCCAGGGGTGGCATTTGGCGATGCGTTTTACTCCCAGCCATATTCCTTTCAAAACGCCCCACTCTTCAATAGCCTGAACCATATAATGCGAACAACTTGGCGTAAAACGGCAGGAAGGCCCGAGCAAGGGCGATATTGCAAGCTGATAAAAGCGGATCGGAAGAATGAATATTTTTTTTAAAATGCGGTTCATTGGAAATATGTCCCCGGTATTTATTTGCCAGGGTTTTTAAAAGGAGTTTGTAAAAGTTTTCTATGAAAAGGAATTTTTACCTTTGCTCCGGAAACAACTGCAAAGTTAACAAATCCAACGATTGCGGGAAGCCCAATGTTCAATTCTAAAAAGTCGCATTTTTTTGCCCAGAGTCGTCGGAGAAATCTGCGCTATCCGGATTTTTCAAAAATTTTACACAACAGTCTAAAAACTTCAGCGGGGTTATTTTAGAATTGTTTTTTTCGCTAATATCGCACGCGCAAATTTCAGGCGCTATTCAAACACAAAAACCTTAAATCAACATTAATGGAAAAAAAGCCGGAAAAGAAGCTGAAATTTCTTTTCGTGTCACGCTGGGGCGAAACCCTGGATTTGGCTTATGCCGTGCAGAAAGAAGGCAACAAGGTCAAATTTTATGTCGATTACAAGGAATGCCATGAGATCGGTGACGGCATGGTTCCAAAAGCCAGGAAATGGGCTTCACATGTAAATTGGGCTGATGTGGTCGTATTTGATTATACCGGCTACGGAAAAATCGCTACCGAGTTGAGAGATGCCGGAAAGCTGGTGATCGGAGGCACGGAATATACCGATCAGTTGGAATTGGACAGAAATTTCGGCCAGAGCGAGCTAAAACGGCATAAGATAAAAATTTTAAATTACAAGGAATTTACAAGCACTGAAGAGGCCATAGCTTATGTGGAAAAGAACCCGAACAAATATGTGATAAAACCTTGTGGAGAGATGCAGGAG
>CAZKDA010000156.1:0-2332 GCA_964551455.1 uncultured Saprospiraceae bacterium | reverse complement strand
CAGGAGTACAAGCAGCTTTTGTTTGTGGGCAAGGAAGAAGACGGCGGCGATGTCAAAAGGGTTTTAAAAGCTTATCAAAAAACATGGGGCGATGCGCTGGGCGTTTTTCAGTTGCAAAAAAAAGTGACCGGCGTTGAGGTTTCGGTAGCTGCCTTTTTCAACGGAAAGGAATTTGTAAAACCCATCAATATTACATTCGAGCACAAAAAACTGTTCCCAAAAGAACTGGGCGTTTCAACCGGCGAAATGGGAACGAGTATGTTTTGGACACATGATAACCCCATCTTCGATGCTACGCTGAAAAAGTTTGAAAAAAAGCTGGCCCAGGAAAACTTCACCGGCCATATTGACATCAACTCCATCGTCAATGGAAATGGAATTTATCCGCTGGAGTTCACCTCGCGTTTCGGGTATCCTCAAATCCAGATCCAACGCGCCGGCATCACAGAACCCATCGGGATGATGCTGTATAAAATTGCCAGTGGCCAGAGCTTTAAGATCAGCACCAAAAAAGGCTTCCAGATTGGCGTTTACATTGTTGTTCCGCCCTTTCCTTATGAAGATAAAAGAACATTCAACCTCTTTTCCAAAGACGCCGTCGTGATCATAAAAAAAGACATGAAAGAAGGCCTCCACCCGATGCACCTCAAACTCGTCAATGGTGAGTGGCTTATCACCGGCAATTCCGGAATTGCGATGGTGGTATCCGGCACAGGCATTACGATGAAAGAGGCCCAAAGAATGATGTACAACCGCGTTGGGAACATTTTGATCAACAACAGTTATTACAGAACCGACATCGGCGAACGATGGGCGGAAGATTCTGACAAACTCTGGGCCTGGAACCTGCTCTGACCAATGTTGCAACTAATTGACCTCACCAACACACCGAAGCGCTTTTTTGAAATCCTCCCCCCCGACTGGCGGATTGAAATCGAACCTTTCTGGCCGGATTATGCTCCTGATTCCAGTATTTTCGGGCTGGCGGATAATGATGAAATCGTTGCCGGTGGAATCATCTTTTCAACCGTTTCTCCCGATATGATGCATCACAGCGAAGCAGCGCAATCCTGGTTTGACAAGGGTTTCCGGTATATCGGTTTTTTATTTGTGAAAGAAGACCGGAGGAATGAAGGTCTTGGTTCGCATTGGTTCAGGGAGATCAAAAAACAATTTCCGCAACAAAAATTCTGGCTGGCCATCGAAGACTTTGGCCTGTCGCGATTTTACGGAAGCCTGGGCTTTGAATTGGTCCAGGAATTAAAAACCGCAGAACATTCCGAATGGGTTTTAGTGGAAAAAAGCTGAGTTGCATTTTGCTCTCTCAATTCTGAAAACTGCTCCTGCCTTCTGGTTTTTTTAGTAAAAAAGCACCTTCATACAAAACGGATTTTGCAACATCACCGGGGAAGCACAATTCCGGCGGCTCGTAACGCAGGTTTTGCAAGAATGCTTTATTTTATTTTGCCAAACGCTCTATTCGCCAATTATTACATAAGAGTTTTATAACAATTGCCATAGTTTTGCTTAATCTATTGTTAAACAAGCCAAATCCAGTATCCTTTCCCGCCAAAAAACAATCTTATAGTTATAATTCGGCTCGGTCATTACCCCGCTTTTAGAGCGGAATACTCTCCTGAAGAGGGGATAAATCAAGAAGAACCTGTGAGCCGAATTATATGCCGCTATCCGACAAGGGAGGGCGTAGCACTCATCTTGGCGGTGTGCGGTATAAAAAGCGCAATATGATTTTCAAAAAACGAAAACGAAAGCGCATATTGATTGATACCAAAATACTTAGCCATGAAAAAGGTATTTAAAAACAGGCTGGAAGCAATCGACTGGATCGCCGGAAAAGCAGAAGACGAGGGACAATTTGAAGTATTACGCGAACAATTGAACTTCAACTATATCTACACCGGAAGGTTTTTTATCAACCTCGATAAAGCTACATTCGAAGTGGTCTTGCTGGGTGGGAATGAAGAAAAGTAATTGTTTGATATACCTATCTTCTTGAAGACGATTCGCCAGGTTAAATTTCCCAACTTCTACGTTATTACGTTTCAAAATTTTTTTTGTTCTGCAATCCTGGCAACAAGCCGGGATTGCTGCATTAACCACCGTGTTATTACAATTCCATTCAATTTCCAAAAATTTTCCCGCTAAAGATTTGTTTTTTAACAAAGCTATTTCTATCTTCATCGCCTACACTGTTTCTCTCGACTTTTACGTACTGCAACTACCGACCTTTTTTCTTTTTTTATCCATCTCAAAAACTATTTTACTATGAAATTTTTACCCCCCCCCCATTTGTAAGTTTAATGTTGTAAGC
>CAZKDA010000155.1:0-11159 GCA_964551455.1 uncultured Saprospiraceae bacterium | reverse complement strand
TTCGCGATCTTTGCGGTTAAGATTTTTGAATTTTTAGAAGTCCCCATAAAGCATTTTTGAAATCTCTTCCAGCTTGGAATAAAACTCTTTGAAAGTAGTTTCGTCAATCGCTTTTTGATCGGTTAAGTAGTCGAATATGGCGACACATTCAAAAACTGATCCTCTGGCAATGATGTAGAAATTCCTCTTATCTGGTTTGGTAAACCGACCTGATCCTTCTGCTATGTTCAGCATGATACTAAACGCTGCCCGTTCAAGTTGATCTTTTTTGTTCTTACTGACTTTTACATGTTCTAAAAATGATGAAACCGTAGCATTGAACTGCTTCGCTTTTGAGTAAACTTCGAGCTTTTCAAAATCGAACATGTTTTCTCAGTTTGAGTTGGAGTGTGAGTTTTGAGGGCTTAAAAAAAATGGAGTCTGAATAGCCCGCTCTTGCTCACTACTCAAACTCCAAACTGTCTTGTGATCTGGCCGGGGCTCGAACCCGGGACCCTTTGATTAAAAGTCAAATGCTCTACCGACTGAGCTACCAGATCTTGGAGTACCTTTTTTCAAAGGCGCTGCAAATATACAATCAATTTTGTTAAAACCAACAAATAGAAAATGGAATTTTAACAATCACAATGGGGCTTGACAACAACGTATCTCAAACCTGGAGGAAGTGGAAAAAGTTCAATTGGAATTCTAAAAATCCTTATAAGGGAACCTGGGCTGCTTCAATAAAATGAAGGAACCGGTTGTAATCCTGATAGTTTTCCATCACATGGATGGCGCCTTCGTCAATCAATACTTTATGATCGCCATTGATCCGGATGCCTATAAAATTGAGGCGCATGTTGCGGGTAGTACTGACATCCCAAACGGCGTCGCCGACGTAAACGATGCGACCGATGCCCGGGTGCTTTGCCTGGGCGTTTTTGATGGAATCATTGATGATCTCCTCGCGGGTTTCTTTTCCATCGGCAAAGCTCATAAACAGCGATTCCGTAGGGATGCCGATATGCTCCAGCTTTAGGGTTGCGGGTCGCTGCCAGCCTCCGGTGGCAATGCCAACGACGAACCTTTCGTCGTCAACCAGTTTTTCTATCGTGTTTTTTGCATGGGGTACTTCGGAAAACTGTTCAGGGTCTTTTAGCCGGTTTTCGCGAAGCAGTTCTACGAAACAATCCTGCTGACGGTAGATGTCTTCCTCTGTTGCAGAGCGGCCAAAATGCTGGTGCATCACGGTGTTGAAGATCGTCGTATCTGTCACGTGCGGATATTTGCGCCAATCGATCGTCGGGAAAGGTTTTTCAAAAACTGTTTCAAAAGCCTGTGCAAAACAATGGCTGTCAACGCGATTGGAATGCAACAACGTCCCGTCAATATCAAAAATGATCAAAGTATTGGACATGAAACCCGGATTGGAATTAACAAAAAAGATAACACTTCAGCTATTGTAAAACAATTTAACAGACGCGGAAAGACGCTGATTGGTTATGAATAATTATGGGAACTTCTAAAAATTACCTCATCTCCCGATTTGTCGGGATTTGCAATCTCAATCTAATGGAAAAACGTTTCTAATTGCTGATAATCAATCTCTTGCGATCTTTGCGAAAAACCTTCGCGATCTTTGCGGTTAAGATTTTTGAATTTTTAGAAGTCCCTTTATGATTAATTACGCATTGGAACCCGGAATGTTTGAAAGCTGCATTCAGGTTACGGAGATTCAAAAAACAAATCAACAAAACTCCTGACCCCGGCATGCAGGTTTTTTTCGCAAATATTTCAATCATTCGACGCTCATTTATTACTATGCCGGTTTGTTTTAAAAATATAAGCCTCCCCGAAATCAATACTCCGGGAAGGCTGATAATGTTTAGTTTTTTAAAGGTTTTATTTTATCAAAAGCCCTATTCTGAAACCCATGGCAAAAGCGAAACCAGGATCCGTAATTACGTTGGTGTAATTGTGGATTGCCACATCATCTATATTATCAAATCCATAACCTGCTGCGAAGTACAGGTCGAGTAAAAATATATCCGAATAGACCCATTGTTTGCCGAGGTTGAGCATGAAGGTTCCGAAGGTGACGGTACGCCGTTCAAAGTTGATCTTGTCAGGATCTTCTTCGGTGTACGAACCAAAAGCGATCTCGGGTCGCAGGTAGCCGCCTTTTAAAATATGCGCGTAACGCATACCTCTCACAAAATGCGATGGTTTATTGTAAAACTTATAAGAAACACCGCCATACAATCCTTTGGATTCGCGGTTTTCATTGTTCATGCCCAAGCCGATAAAACCCAGTATGGCTTCGACGCTTCTTCCCGGCGCAAGGTTTTGCTCATACGCCAACTCCGTAAACCCATAAATCGGGCTAAAGAAATTCATTTTAATCGCCCGCTTTTTCTGATCGACGTAAAACTCGGGGTTGTCAAAATCATTTATAAATTGCTCGGTCCTTCCATTTTCAAATTTGATCTTCAGGATGGTTTCTTTTGCAATGGAATACAGGATGCCGTCCTGATCCTCCCAGCGGGCGTATTTCACTTCGTCCAGTCCGATCTCTTTGACTTTTACTTCGAGCTTTTCACCGCCCTTTTTGTAGATAATATCCTGTGCAAAGGCAAATTGTTGTGCCATAAAAATCACGAGGATCGCCATTCCGAATTTTGATAAAACTTTCATACAATTGTTTTTTGGATTAATAAAAATTCGTGTTAAACAACATAATTCCTGAGTATGGTTTGAGACAAATTTTTCAAACATAAAAGGCCTAAATTCTACGCTTAAATATCTTCAAATTCAAAGGCTAACTGCAAGCCGCCTTCCTGGTCGGGTTCTTTGCTGAGGTTAGATACCGCAACACCGAGCAATCTTACGCTTTCAAATTCATCGAAATTATCAACGATCAGGGCATTAACGATTTCTTTCATCTTTTCTTTTGATCTGATCTCGCTGCCGAATGTCTTGCTCCGGGAAATGACGCGAAAATCAGCGGTCTTTACTTTTAAAGTGATGCTTCGCCCGAAATTGTCTGACTTTTTCATGTAATCAAAAACCTTGTCAACGATAGGGCTGACCTTTTCCAGGCACTCCTCCTGCTTCGTCAGATCCTGGCTGAAGGTTCGTTCCGCGCCGATAGATTTGCGGATGCGGTTGGGTTGAACCTCGCGATTGTCCTGCCCTCTCACGATATAGTAGTAGAAACGCCCGGCTTTGCCAAATCGCTGCACCAGTTCGATTTCGTTTAGCTTTTTAAGATCAGCGCCGTTGAAAATCCCCATACCGTGCATGCGTTTGGCGGTTACTTTTCCGATACCGTGAAATTTTCCGATTTTCAGCGCCTCCAAAAAGGGAATGGCTTCGGCGGGTTCGATGACTTTCATGCCGTTCGGTTTGTTGACATCAGAGGCGATCTTTGCCAGAAATTTGTTGAACGAAATTCCCGCCGAAGCGGTCAGGCTGGTTTTTTGAAATATTCTCTCCCTGATTTCTTTTGCGATCAGGGTAGCCGAATGCGGGCCTTTTCTCGGTTCCGTAACATCCAGGTAGGCTTCATCAAGCGACAAGGGTTCCACAAGGTCGGTGTATTCAAAAAATATTTCGCGGATATCTTTCGACACTTTGCTGTACACATCAAAACGTGGTTTGACAAAAATCAACTCCGGACATAGCTTCGCAGCAGTAAGGCTAGGCATGGCAGAACGAACGCCAAACTTCCGCGCTTCGTAACTGGCAGCGGCTACCACACCTCGCTTTCCACCTCCGCCCACAGCCACAGGCTTTCCCCGCAACTCCGGATTATCGCGTTGCTCTACCGAAG
Organism: uncultured Saprospiraceae bacterium; assembly: GCA_964551455.1. GTDB lineage: Bacteria > Bacteroidota > Bacteroidia > Chitinophagales > Saprospiraceae > JAHDHW01. The sequence goes on along the minus strand of CAZKDA010000155.1, from coordinate 7,348 downwards.
CATAAAAAGCATCCATATCGATATGAATGATCTTGCGGAGTTTTTTTACATTTTCCAAAATTGAAGTTTTGATGTGCCACGTCCCCCAACAACAATGTCGGGACAAAGAGATTCTATTTGGTTTATGAAATTTTGTCAGTTCTAAAAAAAAATACAACAAAATATTGAGTTTTATTCCATAGCGATACAAACGAATTTCTTTTTTTTAGTTTACAAATTTTATATTCAAAATTTCACAAAACGCTGATATTCAGTTTTTTAAAAAATTATTCCAAATAGATCACTTTTTACAAATCTTTCATAATGTACTTTATTAAGCTGATAATAATATTCAATTTTACAATGAGCCAACACATTTTGAACATAATTAATCCATTGAAACCTGTTAAAAATCTTGCATTATGGATACCAATTCTAAAATTACATTCTTACAACAATTCCCGCTTTTCGAAGTACTCAGCTTTGAAGAACTTGAGAAACTGGCCAACACCATAGAAATAAAAACCAAAAACAAGTATAGTTATATTTACCTGCCCGACGAACCGTCGAATACGATCTTTTTCCTCGTAAAAGGAACGGTGAAAATCGGCACCCACTCCAGCGACGGAAGGGAAGTGATAAAATCCATCCTTCATCCGACCGCCATGTTTGGAGAACTCGGCCTCGTCGGTGAAGTGCGAAGGCAGGACTTTGCCAGAGCGATGAACGAAGAAGTCAAACTTTGCACACTGAAAGTCATTGATTTCCAAAGGCTGATGCAGGCCAATCACCAACTTTGCCTCAAGGTGATCTCGCTGCTAGGCGGCCGGTTGCGAACAGCCGAAAACCGGCTGGAAGGACTGATCTTCAAAGATGCCCGAACCCGGATCATCGACTTCCTTAAAGACAGCGTAGAAAAACGAGGCAGAAGGATAGGATATGAAATGTTGTTGAAACATTCCCTGACACAGCAGGACATTGCAAACCTCACCGGAACTTCACGACAAACCGTGACTTCGGTTTTGAACGACCTGCGAAAATCCGATCTGATCTACTTCAACCGAAGGAGTATCCTCATCCGGGATGTAGCCCGGCTGGCCTGAGCCATGCGTTAAAAATTTAGCAGGCCAAAATAAATATTGCCAACTTTTCTTTTTGTTCATATAGTTTGGTTAAAAATTGGGAAATAAGTGAACCTGCGCTCTGCGGGTTCATTTATTTTTTTGTGGCCGGACGGGTCTTTTCGGTTTTTTGTTCCACGCTTATCGTCATACCTTCTTTTCCCAGCAAAGTATTTGGAAAAATTTCCCGCGCTTCGTCAAGGAGCGGTTGCAGGTCTTTGTATCTCGATGAATAATGTCCGAGAACGAGTTGTCTGGCTCCGGCTTTTTTGGCGATGGTGGCGGCTTGCTTTGCGGTGGAATGCATGGTTTCTTTCGCCAGGTCTGCATTTTCGTGCAAAAAAGTGGCTTCGTGGTAAAGCAAACTAACCCCTTCGATCGTCGGGACGATGGATTCGTCGTAACTGGTATCGGAGCAAAAAGCAAAGGATCTTTCTTCCGTTTTTGGAAAAGTCAGCGCTTCGTTCAGGATTACCGTTCCGTCCGGCAACTCCAGATCCGCACCTTGTTTTATCGCTTTGATCTGCGGCACCGGGATATTATACCGCTCGATTTGGGAAGGGATGATATTGAGTGGTTTGGGTTTTTCCTTAAACAAAAAGCCGCAGGTTGGGATCCGGTGTTTTAGCGGAAAGCTGAAAACTTCAACGTGTTTGTCTTCAAAAATAAGCTGTTTTTTTGTGGTATCGAGTTCCTGAAAGATCATTGGAAACCGAAGGTTGCCGCCACTATATTTGAGTTGAACGCGGATGTTGTCTTCCAGACCTTTTGGGGAAAATATGCTGATGGGATCAATCCTGCCAGACAGGCTGAAAGAAGTCAGCAACCCGATCAATCCGAAGACATGATCGCCGTGCAAGTGGGTGATAAAAATTTCGTTGATCTTGTTTTTTTTGATTTGGTATTCCAACATTCGCCATTGTGTACCTTCGCCGCAATCGATGAGGTAGAGATGTTCATCGACATTCAAAACCTGTGAAGTCGGAAATCGACCATGTGTCGGAAGCGCAGAACTACTTCCCAGAATGGTCACTTCAAAACGCATCAAAAAAGGATATTATTAAAATAAAAAGAATTGATCGTCAATAAATTAAAGCTCATCTTCGCCCTGGTTCAACTCCCGCTCAATTTCTTCCATCATCACGTAATCAATGGATTCGGCAAGGGTTGGCAGTATCGTCAGAACGGTATCGACACGTGAAATTTCCATGAGTTTTTTAACTGATGCATGCTGCACGCCGGTCAGCACAAAAGTACCGTCGTCGCCCCAAAGCCGGTTGGCGGTCAGTATGGCACTCAACCCGGAAGAATCGACAAATTTTACGGCGGAGAGGTCTAAGACAAGGTTTTTAACCCCTTCATTGTGCATGATCACAAATTGGGATTTCAGCTCGGGCGCCACTATTGTATTCAGATTATCTTCGTCCAAAGTTAAAACAGTGTATCGTTCTTCCTTGTTGATCTTAAATTTCATAAAACATTTATCGTTAATTAAGCGAAGTAAGACTTGAATGAATTTTCACAAAAGTATCAATAAATTGCTATAAACTATAAATTAATTGCGATGAAGTTTTGATGAATTGCAATCAGGACTTATGAATCGGATTTTAAAAAAAATTTACAAAACCCGGCGTTGAATTCCAGTTATTTAAACGTTATAAAAACAGGCAATAAACTTTTTTTGAACAAGGCGGGAACCTTTGGTGTTTGGGATGATGAAAATTTTAAAAAACACCCACTCCTTGAACCCTTTTTCGCCGGATTGAATAATTTTGCATCCTGAATCCGCTTTATCGAAACCCGACAATGGATTATCCCGTTTGTTAATTCTGTCTGTTTAGCTTCTTAATCTGGAATTGTGATGCTAAATTTGATCGAAAAAATAATAATGCGTAATCTTAAAAAAAGGCTCAGATTAAACAAACATCGAATGGCACTATTTTTTCAACCACTTTTTCAACCATGAACACTGTCGGAAAACAAAAGTCATTTCAATCTTTTCTCAATTATAAATGTTGTAAACCTAAAATATTAATCTTATTATTGTCACCCAACCCTCTGATGCTATTTTAATACATAAACGAGGATTAAATCATAGACATGAACAGAAAGTTTTCACCAAAAGTAAAGCAAATAATCTCCACCAGCCGCGACGAAGCTATCCGGCTGGGTCATGATTTTATTGGCACCGAACACTTGCTACTCGGTATCGTACAGGAAGAAGGAAGTTTGGCCGTGCGCGTATTGGACTCACTCGACGTTGACACTTTTGAACTACGGCAAACTATCGAAGAATCCATTCAGCGGGGCAATCCAAGTAAAGCTTCTTTGAACATAGGCAATCTGCCACTGAACAAACATGCCGAAAAAGTACTCAAAGTCACTTTCCTGGAAGCTAAAATGTTGAAAAACGAGGAGATCAGTCCGGTGCATTTGCTGCTTTCCATTTTAAGACATAAAGACAACCTGGCATCGAGAATTCTCCATCAATTTGATGTGGACTACGATATTTACAAATCCGAACTGGAATTTGTAAAACAGGAACAGGACATGAACAGCCCCGATCTTTTCGGACAGGGGCCTTCCGATTCCGACGAGCCTTTCGAAGAAGAAGAAAGCGCACGCTACCAGCGTAAAGGAAGCTCAAAATCCCGTACACCTGTGCTGGATAACTTCGGACGGGATATTACTAAACTCGCCGAAGAAGACAAACTCGATCCCATCATCGGACGGGAAACCGAGATCGAACGCGTTTCACAGATCCTCAGCCGCCGGAAAAAGAACAACCCGATCCTGATCGGCGAACCCGGTGTCGGTAAAACCGCTATCGTTGAAGGGCTTGCATTGAGGATCATCCAAAGGAAAGTTTCCCGAACGCTGTTCAACAAAAGGATCGTCATGCTCGACCTCGCTGCTCTCGTCGCCGGTACAAAATACCGCGGACAGTTTGAAGAACGCATGAAGGCTATTATGAACGAACTGGAAAAATCCCGCGATGTGATCTTGTTCATCGACGAGATTCACACCATCGTCGGTGCCGGAGGCGCTACCGGTTCGCTCGATGCTTCAAATATCTTCAAGCCTGCATTGGCGCGAGGTGAATTGCAATGCATCGGTGCTTCCACGCTGGATGAATACCGCCAGCACATCGAAAAAGACGGAGCGCTTGACCGACGCTTTCAAAAAGTGATCGTCGATCCGCCATCCGCTGAAGAAGCTGTCAATATTTTGCATAATATCAAAACCAAATACGAGGACTTCCACAATGTCAATTATTCCGACGAAGCCATCAAAGCTTGTGTAAGTCTGAGCGACCGATATGTCAGCGACCGCTTCCTTCCCGACAAAGCTATCGACGTTTTGGATGAAGTGGGAGCAAGGGTTCATTTGAAAAATATCCACGTTCCCAAACACATTGAAGAGCTTGAAAAAAAGATCGAAGATCTCAAGGAGAAGAAAAACCAGGCTGTGAAGAACCAGCAATACGAAAAAGCTGCTGACCTTCGCGATGACGAATCAAAATTGGTTCGCCAGCTTGAGTTTGCCAAAGTAGAGTGGGAAGAAGAAGCCAAAACAAAGCGCTACCCCGTGGATGAAGAAGATATTGCCGAAGTCGTTTCCATGATGACGGGAATCCCGGTCAGAAGAGTTGCTCAAAGTGAAAGCAACAAGCTGGTCAGTATGTCTGACGACCTGCAAAGCGTGATCATTGGACAGGATGAAGCGATCATCAAGATCACCAAAGCCATCCAGCGCAACCGTGTAGGCCTGAAGGATCCATCCAAACCTATCGGTTCATTTATCTTCCTCGGTCCTACCGGTGTTGGTAAAACGGAGCTTGCCAAAGCATTGGCGCGTTACATCTTCGATTCGGATGATACTTTGATAAGGATCGACATGAGCGAATACATGGAAAAATTCTCTGTCAGTCGTTTGATCGGCGCTCCTCCGGGATACGTCGGTTATGAAGAAGGAGGCCAACTCACGGAAAAAGTAAGAAGAAAGCCATATTCCGTGATCCTGCTCGACGAAATAGAAAAAGCCCACCCGGATATTTACAATATTCTGTTGCAGGTTTTGGACGATGGACAGTTGACGGACGGTCTGGGCAGAAAAGTCGATTTTAAAAATACGTTGATCATTATGACTTCCAATATCGGGGTCAGACAGTTGAAAGATTTTGGACAAGGCGTCGGGTTTGCAACCCAATCGCGGAAAGAGGCGGCAGAAGATAATTCGAAAAGCGTCATTCAAAACGCGCTGAAACGCACTTTCTCTCCTGAATTTCTCAACCGGATCGACGACATTGTGATCTTCAACAGCCTCGATCAGGAGGACATTTTCAAGATCATCGACATTACTCTGAAAGACCTTCACACCCGTTTGCAAGGCATGGATTATCAATTGATCCTCTCAGATGATGCCAAAAAATTCGTAGCGGAAAAAGGCTTCGACCCACAGTTCGGCGCAAGGCCGTTGCATCGCGCGATTCAGAAGTACATCGAAGATCCGCTGGCAGAATTTATCCTCAACGAAAATCCGCCTCCGGGGAGCATTTTGGAAGCTTTGATGAATAAAGACGGCGACGCCCTTATCATCAAACTTTCAAAAAAGGTGAACACCGACGTGAATGAATAATTTGATTTATCGTATCGAAAAAGTACATTCATCTCTTCGGATGGATGTACTTTTTTCGTTTTTTGAAAATTTCTTTTATAATACTATTAAAAAACAGCATATTTGTTTATTTTTTAACCGGAACAAACCCTCATTTTTATAATTAAAATTAAACTATTGGACAAAAAAGTTAGAAAATTCCATTCCAGAGACACTTCACCTCAACACAGAATTAATCATTTGATCAGGTCTCCCCAAATCCGTTTGGTCGGCGATAACCTTGACGAGATCAGTGAAATAGCCGGCAGAAAAATCGAACCGGATGTTTATCCTACCAGGGAAGCACAAAAATGGGCTGATGAAATGGAACTGGATCTGGTTGAAATCTCTCCAAAGGCAGACCCGCCGGTTTGCAAGATCATCAATTACAAAAAGTTTCTTTACAACAAAAAGAAAAAAGAAAAAGAACTCAAAGCTAAAGCCACCAAAACGGTAGTAAAAGAGATCAGGTTCGGCCCGAACACGGACGACCATGACTTTGACTTCAAGTTGCGACATGCCCAAAAGTTCCTCGAAGAAGGTGCCAAGGTAAAGGCTTACGTACATTTTCGGGGTAGAACTATTGTGTTTAAAGAACGCGGTCAATTGCTTTTACTCCGTTTTATGAAAGAGCTTGAAGAACTCGGCATCGCCGAAACAATGCCAAAACTCGAAGGTAGAAGGATGATCGTAATCATTTCACCCAAAAAAGCTCCCAAGAAAAAGTAACTGAAGGCTTACCGGATGTGCTTACAAGTCAATGTAACAGCACGAAAATTTCTGTCAATTAATGACGGTTTTTAATTTCTTTGAAATCGTTATTTTTATCTCGCATGGGCTTTGAAAGATTTATTCTTTTCTATACCTTTGCATTCCATTTTAAAAAATGTTTTGACGATGCCTAAAATGAAGACTCATTCCAGCGCCAAGAAACGATTCAAAGTGACTGGATCAGGAAAATTGATGCGATGGCATGCAAATGCCTCCCACTTGAAGCGCAAAAAGAGCAAAAAGGCCAACTTGCGCCTGCGTCATTCTGCGCTTGTTGACAAAGCGGATGAAAAGAGAATGAAGTTGCTGCTTTGCATGAAATAACTTTTATTTTTTTTAACGAGGGTGCAGCTCCCAAAGCATTCATTAAAGCAAACAATGAAACGCTGCATCGTACTAAAACCTCCAAAATATGCCACGTTCGGTAAATTCGGTAGCCTCCCGTAAAAGGCGAAAAAAAATATTGAAAGCAGCCAAAGGTTATTTTGGCGCCAGATCCAAGGTTTATACCGTTGCAAAAAATGCCGTTGACAAAGGTATGCTGTACGCATACACCGGCCGTAAACTCAAAAAACGTGCTTTCAGAACCTTATGGATCGCCCGTATCAACGCAGCTGTCCGACAATACGGATTGTCTTACTCCAGATTCATGCACCAGCTTTCCCAAAACCAGATCGGCCTGAACCGCAAAGTCCTCGCCGATCTCGCCATGAACCACCCCGATAGCTTCAAAGCCATCGTTGATACCGTAAAAAAGTAAAGGATAACTTTTTCATACAAAAATAGGGAAGTGGTTTCGATCATTTCCCTTTTTTATTATT
>CAZKDA010000154.1:0-11166 GCA_964551455.1 uncultured Saprospiraceae bacterium | reverse complement strand
TATTATAAATTTCATTTTCCCTACTTTGCTGACCTATGATCCCCAAACCGAAGAAGTGACTCCTGTATTGGTAAAAAGCCGTCCGGAGATAGAACCTATCACCGATGGGCCATATCAGGGTGGCGCAAAATACACTTATGAATTGCTCGAAGAAGCAGTGTGGGACAACGGTACTCCCTTGACTGCCAGCGATTATGAATTTACACTAAAAGTATTGTTCAACCCGCATGTCGCCTGTGAGGTTTATCGTCAATACCTGAGCCTGATCCGCGATGTGGTGAAGTACGACGACAATCCCCGCAAGTTTACCGTATTCACCGACGAGCAATACATCAAAGCAGAACTCGCAACCGGTTTGTTCATCCTGCCCGAATACGTTTACGACCCCGAAGGTTTACTGAAAGATTACAAAGTGGCTGATCTTACTGACCCTGCACAGGCGGAAAAACACGCCGCCGATGAAACGCTGAAAGCTTTTGGCGACCAATTTAACTCACCGAAATACTCCAGGGAAAAGGAATTCGTGTCCGGCGTCGGCGCCTATAAGCTGGACGAGTGGATATCCGGAGAAAGGATCGTGATCGTCAAAAAAGAAAACTGGTGGGGAGATAAACTCATTAACGAAAGGCCGATACTGAAGGCATATCCCGAAAAAATGGTTTTCATCCCCGTTGCTGACCCGACTACTGCCATTTCGATGCTGAAAGACCAGAGCATCGATGTGATGGACGCCATTCCAGAGCAACAGTTTTTGGAGCTGAAAGAAAACGAGCTGGTCGCAGAACACTACAATTTTTATACTCCGGATGTTTTTGGATATTTCTTTTTGTACCTGAACACCAAAAGCCCAAAGCTCGACGATAAGCGCGTCCGCCGTGCTCTGGCTCATTTGATGGATATAGATGAGGTTTTGAAATCCGTTAAACTGGGCTTCGCAGTCCAGACAGTCGGGCCGGTGCATCCTTCACGGCCCCATTACAACAAAAACCTGGAACCTATAAAACTCAATGTCGAAAAAGCCAGAAACCTGTTGAAAGAAGCAGGCTGGGAAGACACCAACCGCAACGGCACTGTGGATAAGGTCATCGATGGAGCGCGGGTTGAAATGAATCTTTCCTACTACATTACTCCCAACAATCCCGTCAGCAACAACATTGGTATCCTTTTTCAAAACGAAGCAAAAAAAGCAGGCGTCAACATTGAGATCGTCGCCAAGGAAGTCAACGTGCTGCTCGATGATGTGAAAAGGCGTGATTATGAGATATATTCCGCCGGTGCCGGTCAGGACCTGGTCGATGACCCGATGCAATTTTGGCACACATCAAGCGACACGCCCGAAGGCTCCAACCGGTTTGGCTTCGGCAATGCCGCCTCCGACCGCCTTATCGAAGAGATACGATCGACCCTCGATGAAGAAAAATACGGTAAGCTCTACATGCAGCTTCAGGAGATCATTTATGACGAGCAACCCGCGATTTTCCTGTATGTCACCAAAGACCGGATTGCCATCCACAATCGCTTCAAAGGGGTTAAGACCTCGCTGGTAAAGCCCGGTTATTTTGAAAATTATTGGTATGAATAACCGGCTTTTTTAATGTTAAAATATCTTTTTAAAAGGATACTGATCTTTATACCCACACTTTTTGCGATTTCGCTGATCGCTTTCTGGCTGAGCAAGCTGGCTCCTGGCGACCCTACCGATAATTATTTCGTCGAAGAATCCAATTTGCAGGCCTCAGAGCTTGCAAGGAGCCAGGTTGCGGCGCGGTTAGGATTGGACAAACCCGTTTTTTATTTCAATTTTTCTTCCGCTGCCTATCCCGATACTTTATTCCAAATCAAAAGCCGGTACCAAAGGGAAAACCTTAAAAACCTTATTGCACAATATGGCAACTGGCCTGAAATTGAAAGGTATTACCATGCCATTCGTGCCCTGCAGAACCGGTTGGAAAAAACGCCCGGGAGTATTGCGCCGGATCAGGTCATCCATATCAAAAGATCATTGAACCTGCTCCTGATCCGCCATGATGAAAACCTGATCCACGCACAAATTGAAAAAATTAAAACCAACGCTTTTCAATCTGATCCCGGAACCGATACCAGCCCGGAACCCCTGATCAGAACACTGGTGATGGAACTCGAAGACGCCTATTTGTCGATCCGCGAAAAAGCGAAACCTTCGGCATTGTATATCCCGTCGGTTCATTGGTATGGTTTCGACAACCAATACCACAACTGGATCACTGCTTTCTTCCAGGGCGATTTTGGCATTTCTTACCGAAACGGACAACCGGTAACGGAACGAATAAAAACCCCCTTGTTCTGGACGCTGATCATGAACCTGATGGCGATCACCATTGCATTCATCATTGCTGTCCCGATCGGCGTTTATGCTGCTGCAAGAAAAGATTCTGCTTTTGATCAATTCACCACCGTTGCGCTTTTTGTGTTGTATTCATTGCCCACATTCTGGATCGGGACTTTGCTGGTCATTTTTTTTACAAATGCAGAATACGGAATGGATTGGTTTTGCGGCATTGGTCTGGGCAGGTTGCCTTCCAATGCTCCGTTCTGGGACAGGTTTTGGGAAACGGCCTGTCATTTGGTATTACCTGTTTTTTGTCTGACCTACACTTCGCTGGCCTTTATTTCGCGCCAGATGCGCGGCGGCATGCTCAACACTATCCAGCAGGATTTTATCCGGACTGCAAAAGCTAAAGGATTAAATAACAGCGCCATCATCTGGAAACATGCACTTCGGAATGCCCTTTTTCCTTTGATCACCATGCTGGCGCTGGTACTGCCGGCAACCATTTCAGGCTCGGTGGTCATCGAGGTCATTTTCAATATACCCGGCATGGGGCGCGAAGTGGTAAATGCCATTTTTGCAAAAGACTGGCCGGTTGTTTACACTATTTTGATGTTGGCTGCAATACTGACAATGCTCGGAAATTTAATCGCCGATATTTTATATGCCCTTGCTGACCCAAGGGTTGCATTCCGAAAATCTTAGCACTTTTGCATGATGCTGTTTGGCAGAAAAAAACAAAAAGAGTTAGCCGAATCAATGGCGAAAGCTGCTTCCGGTCAGCAATATTGGGCTATTGTCAAACGTCAGTTTTTTCGTAACCGCTTAGCGGTTTGGTCATTGAGGGTTTTTTATGTTTTGCTGTTCATCGCTGTAACGGCCGATTTTTTGGCCAATGAAAAACCCATCTATTGCAAGATTGATGGGAAGCACCATTTTCCGGTTTTTCGCCAATATTTCGTTGACCTCGGCTGGGCAGGCTGGGATGCTGTTTTTATCAACAAAAGCTGGAAAGAACTGGAATATGAGGCTGTCGTTTTTCCGCCGATCCCTTATTCAGCAACATCCATCGACCTGAGAAACCAGTACCGCAGCCCCTTCGGTCCGCAACAAGTGGATTCAAAACGCTATTGGCACTGGCTCGGAACCGACAATCTGGGCAGAGATGTGACGGCGGGCATGATCCGGGGAACGCGAATTGCATTGTTGGTAGGTGTATGTTCCATGTCCATTGCATCGGTGATCGGTATTTTTCTCGGGGCTATTGCCGGATACTTTGGCGATGACCGGCTGAAGGTTTCCCGGCTCCGGCTCGGCTTGAATTTAATCGCTGTTTTGTTGGGTATCTTTTATACCTTCATCAGCCGGAGCTATGCCATCAGCCACAGCGGCCAAGTTGGTATTGAATTGCTGAAAAGCTTATTGCTCTTTGTGGTGGTGATCGCTGTGGCAAATATCCTTGCAGGATTTTTGGAAAAAATGTTTTCCCTAAAAAGGAAGATCAAAATTGCTGCGGACATCATCGTGATGCGATTCATTGAGATCATCAACTCGATTCCGGCTTTAATATTTTTACTGGCTGTTTTGGCTATTATAGAAAAACCCGGTATTCTCAATGTGATGATGATCATCGGTTTGATAATATGGACAGGGATTGCGCGATTCATCCGCGCCGAGCTGTTGCGGGTTCGCCAGTTGGAATACATCGATGCAGCCAGAGCCATGGGGTTCAGCGAATTCCGGATACTTTTCCGTCACGCCATCCCAAATTCACTGACGCCGGTGCTGATCACCATTGCCTTTGGCATTGCATCTGCGATCCTCATGGAAGCATTTATTTCATTTCTTGGTATCGGGGTCTCTCCGGACGAGGTTACCTGGGGGTTGATGTTAAATTTATCAAGGGATAGCATCAAAGCTTGGTGGCTGGCGGTATTGCCCGGTTGTGCCATATTTATTACGGTATCCATTTTCAACCTGATCGGAGAGGGATTGTCCGATGCATTGAATCCCAGGTTGAGACAATAATTCATTTGTAACAAAATCAGCGGGAAGGCAGCAAGGTATTAGTTCTTTTTTTTCTTACCGCTACGCATTTGTTTTGGAAAAAGGTTCGATTTCCCGCCGCCGCTTTTCAGGTTTCCTTTTTTATCTGTTTTGACGTGGGCATTTTCATTGATGGGACAACCGGTTTTGTTGCTGTTGCAGGAAGTGATGAAAAGCGAAGCGATTAATATTGAGGCAGTTAGAAAGATAAACTTTGCTTTTTTCATATTTTTTTTGGCTAAAAACGAAAAAAATTAAGGAATAATGTAAACTTAGCGAGAATTCTTCGTAAAAACAATTTAGAGAATTATTTAAGTGTTTTTAACAGAAAAATGCTTAAACCCTTGTAAAATCTGGCTTTTTAGCATTTTTTTTTGAAGGTTTTCTTGTTTTTGAACCAACTAGCACATATTTTTGTGCCAGAATTTTTTCAAATTATAAAATTTATTAAAATGAACAAAGGAGATTTAATCAACAAATTAGCAGAAGATGCTAAACTTACGAAAGCTCAGGCTTCAGAAGCGCTCAACAGCCTTTTAAGCTCAATTAGTGAAACACTCAAAGAAGGTAACAAAGTTGCTTTGGTTGGCTTTGGTACTTTTTCTTGTACTAAACGAGACGCTCGTACCGGACGAAACCCACAAACTGGTGCAAAAATCAAAATTGCTGCTAAGAACGTTGTGAAATTCAAACCAGGTAAGGAGCTTGCAGAGTCAGTAAACTAAGCAGATTCCGAACTGTTTTTTATTAAGAAATAAGAAAAGGGCGCTCAGTAAATTCTGGGTTGCCCTTTTTCTTTTATTGCTGGCAATTTTTATACTTTTGCCTTGATTTTCGATAAACCACCAATCCGTTTTTTATTATGGCTGATCTCGACAAGCTGCGGAAAATCGCCTCGCAGGTTAGACGCGACATTATCCGGCAAACGCATTACGCTACCTGTGGTCATCCGGGAGGCTCGCTCGGTTGTGCCGATTTCCTCACCGCCCTGTATTTCGACGTTATGAAACACGATCCCTCCTTTAATATGAAAGGAGATGGCGAAGATGTTTTTTATCTTTCCAACGGTCATATTTCTCCCTTGTGGTACAGCATTCTGGCCAGAAGCGGCTATTTTAAGCTGAATGAACTCTCCACATTCCGAAAGATCAATTCGCGTTTGCAGGGACATCCTGCTACCCATGAAGGATTGCCGGGTGTGAGAGTAGCTTCCGGTTCCCTGGGGCAAGGATTATCAGTGGCCGTCGGTCATGCTTTGGCAAAAAAACTCAACCATGACGACCGCCTGGTGTTTGTGCTGACAGGCGACGGCGAACTCCAGGAAGGCCAAAACTGGGAGGCCATGATGTTTGCTGCGCACCATAAAGTGGACAACCTCATCGCTACTGTTGACTGGAACGGCCAGCAGATCGACGGCCCCAACGACGAAGTGATCTCTTTGGGCGATCTGCCCGCAAAATGGGCATCCTTTGGATGGGAGGTTCTCCGGATGAATGGCAACAATATGGAAGAAGTCGTCGATACTTTAAACCAGGCCAAAACCTTGACCGGCAAAGGAAAGCCGGTAGTGATCCTGATGAAAACCATCATGGGATACGGCGTGGATTTTATGATGGGATCGCACAAATGGCACGGCGTTGCACCCAATGCAGCCCAAACAGAAGTCGCACTCGCACAATTGGAAGAAACCCTCGGAGATTACCCATACCCCGGTTGACCAAATATTTTAAAACTCATCAATGTCTTTTTCAACAATGACAACAATAACTAACAACTCCATGCTGGATAACATCGTTAGCGTCGGCAAAAAAGCAACAAGAGCCGGTTTTGGCGCCGGGGTCTATGAAGTGGGCAAACAAAACCCGGATGTTGTTGCACTGTGTGCAGACCTTGTAGGTTCTTTAAAACTCGAATCTTTCATCAAGGACTTTCCCGAACGCTTTTTCCAGGTTGGTGTTGCCGAAGCAAATATGATGGGCATCGCCGCCGGGCTTGCAACCGCAGGCAAAATTCCATATACCAGCACATTTGCAAATTTCTCTACGGGCAGGGTTTATGACCAGATCCGCCAGTCGATCGCATATTCTCACAAAAATGTGAAGGTTTGTGCCTCTCATGCAGGCCTGTCGTTGGGCGAAGATGGCGCTACGCACCAGATACTGGAAGACATCGGCCTGATGAAAATGCTGCCTGGGTTTACGGTCATCAACCCATGCGATTATAATCAAACTAAAGCCGCCACAATGGCCATTGCCGAACATTACGGGCCGGTTTATCTCCGTTTTGGCCGACCCGACTGGCCTGTATTTATGCCGGAAGACCAAAAGTTTGAGATTGGAAAAGCAATTCCTTTGTGTGAAGGAACTGACGTCAGCATATTTGCAACAGGACATCTCGTCTGGGTTGCCGTCGAAGCAGCCAAAACGCTGGCAAGCCAGGGTATCAGTTGTGAACTGATCAATATCCACACGATAAAACCGCTCGATGAGGAAACGATCCTCGATTCGGTGAGCAAAACAAAATGCGTAGTCACTGCTGAAGAGCATCAGAGAAACGGTGGCCTCGGCGACAGCATTGCACAGGTTCTTGCCCGAAAAATGCCTACCCCTATGGAATATGTCGCCGTAAACGATACTTTCGGGGAAAGTGGCGAACCATTGGAATTGCTCAACAAATACGGGCTTGGCGCCGCAGATGTGGTGAAAGCCGTTCAGAAAGTTTTGTTGAGAAAATGACCTACAACCCATTTTCATATTAAAAAAAACAAATTACAAGGATGAAGTTTGGAACCAAAGTGATCCATGCCGGCATTGAGCCGGACCCCGCCACCGGAGCTATAATGACTCCGATCTATCAGACCTCGACTTATGTGCAGGATTCTCCCGGCGTTCATAAGGGGTATGAATACGCGCGAACCCAAAACCCCACCAGGACAGTGCTGGAAAACAACCTCGCAGCGCTGGAAAATGGTAAGGCCGGGATTTGCTTCAGTAGTGGAATGGCTGCAATGGATGCCGTTTTAAAATTGCTGGAGCCGGGCGATGAGATTATCGCAACCAACGATTTGTATGGCGGCGCTTATCGCTTACTTACGAAGATATACCAGAAATTTGGCCTGAAATCCCATTTTGTCAACATGACCGATCCGGAGGCCGTTGCAAAAAAGATCAACAAAAACACCCGGCTCTTTTGGATTGAAACGCCAACCAACCCGATGCTCAATATCATCGATATTAAGGCAATTTGTAAAATCGCCCAGAAAAAAAAGATATTGACCTGTGTGGACAACACCTTCGCCTCGCCTTATCTCCAAACGCCGATCGACCTGGGCGCAGACATCGTGCTACATTCCGCAACGAAATACTTAGGCGGACACAGCGATGTGGTATTGGGAGCGCTGATCGTCAATGATAAAGACTTAGCCGAAAAACTACATTTTATCCAAAACTCATCGGGCGCTGTGCCTGGCCCGCAGGATTGCTTCCTCGTGTTGAGGGGTATAAAAACCCTGCACCTGCGTATGGAACGCGCATGTAAAAATGCCCGGAAAATCGCCAAACACCTCGACAAACATCCCAAAATAGGTAAGGTCTTTTATCCGGGATTCAAGTCGCACCCCAGCCATGAGGTTGCAAAAAGCCAAATGAAAGATTTCGGCGCCATGATCTCCTTCGACCTCAAAGATGACAACTTTGAAGTGGCTAAAAAGGTGTTGGACAATACCAAATTATTTTCGCTGGCGGAATCGCTGGGAGGCGTCGAATCCCTCATCGGCCATCCGGCCAGCATGACGCACGCCTCTATCCCTGCTAAAGAAAGATTAAAAGTGGGGCTTACGGATTCACTTATCCGCCTGAGCGTGGGTATTGAAGATGCCGACGACCTCATCGACGATCTGGAAAAAGCCCTGGAAAATATCTGAGATCATCTTTGTTTCAATACAAACCTCAAAGCGCTTTCAGCAAAAATGTTGGAAGCGCTTTGATTTTTTTTTACCATTTCAAGTTGTTGTATTACAGCGATTTATGTGCAATTTTGAATCGTGTGTCAAATTTTTTTCACTAAATTTTATGGAATATTTCTCCAAGTAGCGTCTGTAATTACCGTAACGTTGATTATTAAACAAGTAAAATTTTTAAAAATGAAAAAACAGAATGTATTACACACGGAACGAGTAAACGGAAATGGAAAAACTTACTTTCTGGACCTCAAAGAAGCGGAAAATGGAAACAATTACCTTGTAATCAACCAAACCAAAAAAGCGGAAGATGAACAGGAAGAGCGCGTAAAAATGATCCTTTTTGAAAATGAGATCGAACAATTTGCCGCAGCGTTTTCAAAAATCCTTATCCAGTTCAAACCTTCTGAAAAAAAGGTAACCGGAAAACGCGATGAAAAATACATCGAGGATGTAAGAAAGGAGTACCCAAACGCTTTCCAACCCTGGACCCGCGAAGATGAAGAACTGCTCGCCGCCCTCTTCAACGATGGCAAAACAGTAAAAGAACTTTCAAAGTCTTTCCAGCGCAATGAAGGCGGTATCAAAGCCCGCCTGGAAAAATTAGGCCTGGAAATAAAAGAAACAGCCGCTTAACCCCTATGATTGATCCTTCAAAGCTGATGAGGGGCAAGGCATAAAAGCTTTGCTCCCTCATCGCTTTTGGGAAAGGTAAACGCGAATTGTGATTTACATAAACATCATAAATTGGAGATACTGTTTTTTCTACCTAAAAAGTTGCCTACATTTTATTTAGGGTTTTTGTAGTAACGTGTCAACCTATTTTATGAAACCGCACACAAACAAGAACCACAAACAATAGACTAAATGAACTACCAACCAAGTACCCTCAATATAAAATCGTGGGCGGAAGATGATCGTCCCCGCGAAAAAATGATCCGGCGCGGAAAACAAAATCTATCGGACGCTGAACTCCTGGCCATTCTGATTGGCTCCGGCTCGGTGAAAGAAACCGCCGTGGGATTGTCTCAGCGCATTCTGAAATCTGTCGAAAACAACCTCAATGAACTAGGCAAACTGTCTTTGGCAGATCTGATGCGTTTCAAAGGGATCGGCGAAGCAAAAGCAATAACCATCGCCGCTGCGCTCGAATTGGGACGCCGAAGGCAACTCACCGCTTACATCGACCGCCCGCAAATACTTTCCAGCAAAGACGGATTCAATTGTATTGCTCCGATGTTGGCAGACCTGGATCACGAGGAGTTTTGGATCATTTTACTGAATCGCGCAAACAAAGTGATCAGTAAAGAAAGGATCAGCGCCGGAGGCGTGTCCGGCACTGTCGTGGATTCGAAACTGATCTTCCGCAAAGTATTGGAAACCGCCCCGGCTTCCGCCATAATCCTTTGCCACAACCACCCCTCCGGCCAGCTTCGCCCAAGCCAGGCAGACATTGACATCACCCAAAAGATCAAAAGAGCAGGGGAAACCCTCGATATTTCGGTGTTGGATCACCTCATCATCGGAGATGGCGGTTTTTACAGTTTTGCCGATGAAGGGAAATTATAAAAGGCTGCCTACGGCCTGTTGATCTATATCCGTGAACAAGTATATATCCAGCATTTATTCCTCAATCCAAACCTGGAATCGACCATTTTCAAAGACAATGGTGTCCGGATTATCGGGGTTGGATATATTATCATTCGGGTCTCTGAATAATTTAACCCTGAACTCTCCGGACAGCAGCCTTGACGCTTCGTCATAGCTGTGAACGGTAACAAAGCTTGCTGCCTCCGCTTCATCAACTATGTAAACATCTTCTAACACATCCCCGTCATGTGAGAGTGTAAAGAAGTTACAGCCCGACAGACTGTCTTGAGTTTGCCCCGAGGTATTAAACAAGGGATATATACCACCTTTAGCTGGAATTGTTCTGAAACTCAGATTTTGCCTTCTTTCGCCAAACTTGTTATGTACTGTAAAAGACATATTCACACCGATACCCCGATTATTGATAACACCGCGTCCCTGCCCTGTCCAGACTTGTCCATTTTTCAACGCTACTGCTTTGCCTCCTGAATAATCAGGTTTGAATTTGTTGCATGACGTTGCAGATGTTAACAGGAAAATGCCAAAGGCCAGATATAAATATTTCATAATTAGTATTTTAAAAGTTTTGTAAATGTCTGTGTGAAGCTATGCCCTCGCAAGCGTCTATGATGTGATGCGGATATTTTTGCAGACATACCATGCTGCGTCGCAGAGGCTTACGAGCGGCTCGTTTTATCTTGGCTACTGAACACTTTTGGATAACAAGGCCAATAATAGTGTCGGGAATTTCATTTCACTATTTTAAATGTCCTATCAAACCCATGTATTGCGTTGTCTGGAAATTCCAAAATATTATTGAACCAAACCTTATCACAGACAATTGAAGATGATCTGCCATCATCATTTCGTATAAAATGGCATTTGAGCGTATCAATATCCCCATTGCCCCAATCTATGTAGGTTATTGGATATTCTTCTGATTCTACTTCATTGGGGAAAATACGTATAAATCCACCTTCCGGGTGTTCGTTGTAATAACAAACGTTACGAGGGCAATCCATATTCGGATTATATACTGTTTGCATACTACCATCTATCAGGTACATTAATTCGATTTCGTTGGTATTGATAGCGCCTGTGATTTCAGTATTCAAAAGGTCGTTGCCAAGAGAATCTACGACGAAAATACCAATACCCGTAGATCTCGCATCACAGCAGTATTTTTCCTTGTTGCAGGAAAGCGATATTAAAAAAATGGAAAAGATTAAATATGTCATTTTAATAGATTTAAAAGTGAAATAAT
>CAZKDA010000153.1:0-11231 GCA_964551455.1 uncultured Saprospiraceae bacterium | reverse complement strand
TATTTTTTCATCCTGGAAAGCGGTCCCAGGTATCTGACATTTTTGAGGTGTTGGTTTCGAGACAAGTTACCGGCAAGGCTTTTTTCTCCTTCGAAATCCGGCGCCCAGCATTCGTCAAAACAATTGATCAGAAAATGATTGATTTTATTCACAAGCCATTGCAGCGGAGCAAAAGGAGTGATAATGTTCAGTTGATGCGAAATAAAGATATTTTTCGTGAAGCGGGTTCGGCATCCGTAGCGATTGTCAGAAATGATAAGGTCAATTTTTTCTTTTTTTACAAAATCGTTTAAAAACTTTTTCTCCTGCCGGATCGCGCTTAAAATCTTCGGGATTTGCCAGGCGATGTTAAAAACCATGTTGCCGGAAGGGTAAGATATATTGTAAGCCGGGAGTTCCACTATTGAGAGTTTGGGGAATTCCTTTTGAAGCAGTTGAAGCGCTCTGCCGTCGGAAGCCAGCGTTACGTCAAAGTCATTTTGGAGCAAACCGTTGATGATCGGGATACAACGGGTGGCGTGTCCAAGACCCCAATTCAAAGGCGCGACTAAAATGCGTTCGGGCTTTTTCAATTTTATACCGAAGGATTGTAATTTTACCCAAAAAAGTAAAGCAATGCTCAAGGTATTAAAAAGATCAATTCCAATGATCGTTCTTTTGGTCTGTTTGCTGGGGATGATGGCCTGCAAAGCCGGCGACTGTGGTTGCCCGCCATAGTTTCCATTCCACCGAAATCGCAAAGATCACAATCTTATCTCGTCGTTATTACCATCATAAAATTTGTATTCATTGAGTTGAAAATCGGTGCTTTCGGCGATCTTGATCCATTTATAATATTTTAGCCACCATTTCATCTGGATACTTGGAAAGCCATATTTTAAATAGGTAAAAATATAAGGGTGCACCTTGAGATTGATCTTCGAATTCGGCCTGGAATTTAAAATAAATTCGAGGTCGCGTTGAATATCATCGGTCAGCAAAATGGACGGGTTGATCTTTCCGGTTCCATTGCAGGCAGGGCAAACTTCGGCGGTATTGATCTTCACTTCCGGTCTTACCCGCTGTCGCGTGATCTGCATCAGTCCGAATTTGCTCAACGGCAAAATGGTGTGCTGCGCGCGATCTTTTTTCATGAATTCGCGCATCTTTTTCACCAGGATGCGTTTGTGCTCCGGTACCCGCATATCGATAAAATCGACGATAATGATCCCGCCAATATCTCTCAGTCGCAACTGCCTGGCGATCTCTTCGGCGGCTTCGAGATTGACAGCCAGCACAGCTTCGGCCTGGTCGCCGCTTGAGTTTTTATGCCCGCTGTTCACATCCACGACGTGCAAAGCTTCGGTGTGTTCGACCACGAGGTATGCGCCGCTGGGCAGCGTGGCGGTTTTGCCGAAAGAAGATTTGATCTGCCGCGTCACGCCGAAGGCGTCGAAGATCGGCTTGGTTGATCGGTGTTGTTTTACGATTTTCACTTGTCCGGGTGCGATGGTTCCCATAAAATTTTTTACGTTGTAGAAAAGCTCTTTGTCGTTGACGACGATTTGGTTGAACGATTCTTCGAGGATGTCTCTGAGGATGCTCGATGCTTTGTCCAACTCGCTCAAAAGTTTCATAGGCGGGGTAGCCTTGAAGAGTTGTTTGTGGACTTGTTGCCATTTGTCCATCATCAGCATCAGTTCTTCGTGGAGATCGGCCACCTTTTTCCCTTCGGCAGCCGTTCTGACTATCAGTCCGAAGTTTTTGGGGCGAATGCTTTCTACCAGCAGCTTCAATCTTTTTCTTTCTTCGGCGATGGCTATTTTTTTAGATACGGCAACCTGTTCGGTAAACGGCGTCAAAACGAGAAACCTTCCGGGGATGGTTATTTCGCAACTGAGGCGGGGGCCTTTTGTAGAAATGGGCTCTTTGAGCACCTGCACCAGCAGCATTTGCTTTTTGTCCATCACCTGGTCGATCTTGCCGGTTTTCACAATGTCCGGTTCAATCTTGAAATTGTCAAGGCTATGGTTGGTGATCTTCCCGGAGACGGTTCCTTCGGTAAATTTCAACAAAGACCGGAGTTTCGGGCCGAGGTCGGTGTAGTGTAAAAAAGCGTCTTTCTTGTGGCCAATATCCACGAAGGCGGCGTTGAGGCCGGGCATCAATTTGCGTATTTTCCCAAGAAAGATGTCTCCAACGGTAAAATTAGTATTCGTTTTCTGATAATGAATTTCAACTAACTTTGAATCTTCCAATAAGGCGATTTCGACTTCTGTTGGAGTTGAGTTAATGATTAGTTCTTTTTCCACGAGTGCTTTTCAAGGATTGCTTGGCTGTGGATTAAGATCAAGAGTGAATTTTAAGAAAAGTGAAGGATTGGCTGCTCATTAATAGCTTGATTGCGAAGCCCGCTTTTTAATGACAAAGCGATCTTGGCGCTAGTTCATTACAATAGCTTCCTAACATGCAATAATGTTACCTGGAGCGCATGCGTTCCAGGTAACATGTATTAATCAGAGTAGTTGCGATCATTAATAATTTATGTTTAAAAAATTACTGATGAGTAACTGTACAAACAAAAGTTATGTATTTGATTCAAAATGGAATCAACGATGATCCCTGATGAATTCCGGGCTTTTTAATTCAGGAGCAGTGTCAAAATACACTCCATCATCCAAAGCCAAAAATGATTACCTATCTGTTCTTTTTCTTATGACGATTTTTTCGCAGTCTTTTTTTGCGTTTATGTGTCGCAATTTTATGACGTTTGCGTTTTTTTCCACAAGGCATATTTTAAAATGTCTTTTTAATTAAAAAATAATATTTCTTTGAATCCAAGCCTTCGGGCTTGTTTTAATGATTACACTTTTGCGAATATTTTTCAGCTTGTGCCAGGTCGCCTTTACCTTGCCAGGCCTGGGCGAGCAGGCAATTAGCTTTCGTGTTTTCTGGTTCCAGTGAGATCGCCTTTTGCAATCTTTCAATGGCTCTGTCAAACTGCCCGGTCTGGATAGCAAAACGGGCGAGGGTTGTCATCACCAAAACGTTTTCGGGTTCTTTTTCCGCCAGGTCTGTCAGCATCAGTATCCCTTTCATCGGGTTTTCCTTCGGCGGGTTTTCTGCATAACACACCGCCAGGTTTACTTTGTGGGTGGTGTTTGCAGGATTCAGCGAAATGGCATTTTCAAAGGCTTTTACTGCTCTCCCTGCACAAAACATCTTCACGGTCTGATCTTGCGCTCTTTGTGCGCAGATGGTGTAAGTGGTGCCGGCTATCGACCAGGCATTGTCATCATTTTCTATCCCGGCAACTTGCCCGGCATATAACCCCGCTATTTCAATTTTGTTCATTTCAAACCAACTTCCCGACAGCTCCTTCAATATTTCAACCTTTGCCGAGTCGGTTTCTGCTTCATTCAGCCTGGCTTCTAAGGATAATATCTGCGATGAATTTTCAGCGGTAAGGCCGGACTTTGCATCGTTCAATAACGAGTTTACATCTGTGCTTTCCGATTCAAGCGCTCTTGACTTTTCAATTGATTTTTGTTTCCGGGGCTTTATATCCAATCCGAAATACATCCCTGCAAACATTAGCACAATTACGGATACTACTACGATCTGGAGTTTAGTCATAACAAATTACCACTCGGTTTATCAATCCTCATCTTCGTCTTGCGGCAGTGCACTTACGTTGTCTTTCACCTGCTCAACAAATACTTTGGCCGGTTTGAAAGACGGAATGTAATGTTCCGGTATTTCAATGGCTACATTTTTCTTGATATGACGCCCGATTTTTTTAGCTCGTTTTTTAATTACAAAACTTCCAAAACCTCTTATATAAACATTTTCGCCATCTGAAAGCGTATTTTTCACTTCTTTAAAGAAAGTTTCCAAGGTTACCAAAACGTCAACTTTAGGAACACCCGTTTTTTCTGAAATTGCTGTAACTAAGTCAGCTTTTCTCATTGCTATTGTTTGGTTTATAATTAGTTATGAATGATATATAGGTTGCGGTAAAGCGAGGCAAATTTCGTATTTTTATTCATTAATTGAAAATAAAAGCCATTTTTATTTCAATTAATCTTTATTTCATTGTCAACATGATACATGTTTGCATAAATGTTATTTGTTAATTTAAATATTATATTTGCTTTTGAATGCTGTTTTTGACCTTATATTTGCGGCAATGACCGGCATTATTCTCAACACTTTTACATTGCGAACATCCGGATAACGGCGTTAAGTTTCCCTTTGGCCCGGCCATAGTTTATTTTGAATAGATCAAACCGGAAACAAATTGATCTTTTGCTGTTCTCGTTTTTCATAGAGCTTTGGCTATCTTTGTAAAACTATGGTTTTCAACACATACAAGATACTCAAACCCTGTAATCCCCAAAATATATATTTGTCACAATCCATTTAATTACAGTAAAAAACAGGTTGCAACATGCTATTATCAATGACAGGGTTTGGTCGCGCTTCCAACAAATCTGGAGATAAAACGATTTCGGTTGAGATACGTTCGCTGAACAGCAAGCTGACAGACATTCGCTTCAAGTTGCCACAGGCTTACAAAGAAAAAGAACATATCCTCAGAAAATTGATCGCAGAAAAAGCGGAAAGAGGAAAGATCGACGTCAACATTGATATTAAATCTTTGGAAGGCGATGGCGAATACGCGCTGAACCAGGCGCTTTTTACCAAATATTACCGCGAGTTGCACCAGTTGTCGAAAGAATTGGACATGCCTCCCGCCGATATCATGCAGGCGATTTTGCGTATCCCCAATGTCGTAACTTCCGCTCAGGATACCATCGATGAACAGGAGTGGCAGACTTTGCTCGACACCATCGACTTGGCGCTGGAAAATTTTACGGCATTCCGCCTCGAAGAAGGCGCCGCCATGGAAAAGGATTGCCGCGAACGCATAGATTCCATCCTAAATTTGGTATCAGAACTGGAGCCGCTTGAACAGGAGCGCGTGAATAAGCTGAGGCTTAGAATACAAAAAAACATGGAAGAATACGTCGGTAAAGAAAATATCGACGCCAACCGATTTGAACAGGAAATTTTGTATTACCTTGAGAAAATGGACATCACGGAGGAGAAAGTCAGGCTGGCGCAGCATTGCAAATATTTCCTCGAAGTGCTTGACGCCAACGAAACCATCAAGGGGCGTAAAGTGAGTTTCATCAGCCAGGAAATGGGTCGCGAGATCAACACACTCGGCTCGAAGGCCAACTCTTCCGATATTCAGCGGTATGTGGTAAAAATGAAGGATGAACTCGAAAAAATAAAAGAACAGGTACTCAATACGATTTGAAACGCACAGGATAATGAGTAAATTGATTGTCATTACTGCGCCTTCAGGCGCAGGAAAAACTACGATTGTACAGCGGCTTTTAGATAAATTTGATCAACTCGCATTTTCAATATCGGCAACAACCAGAGAGAAACGCCCTTACGAAAAAAATGGTGTCGATTATTATTTCATCAGTCGCGAAGAGTTTAAAAAACGCATTGAGAATGGCGATTTCGCAGAATGGGAAGAGGTTTATGAAAACCAGTTTTACGGAACTTTAAAAAGTGAAATCGACCGCATCTGGGCCTTGGGCAAAGACATCATTTTCGACATTGAAGTAAAAGGCGCCCAAAATATTAAAAAAGCTTACGGCGATCAGGCAATAGTCATTTTTATAAAACCACCTTCTTTTGAAGTCCTGGTAGAACGCCTGAAAAGCCGCAAAACCGAAAATGAAAAAAGCCTCAATAAAAGAATTGCAAGGGCTAAAAAGGAATTGGAATACGAAGATAAATTTGACCAGGTCGTAATTAATGACGACCTGGCATCAGCGATAAAAGAAACCGAAAAACTGGTTAACTCTTTTTTAAAACACCAATCACATACTAACCTGAAAGATGGAGACACTTACAACCAAAGGGATCACCATTAGTGTGGAAACATTTTACCACGATCAGCATTCCCGCCCGACTGAACAGAAGTACATTTTTGTTTATCGCATTACCATTGAAAATAAAAGCAACGCCACGGTTCAGTTGCTGCGCCGCCACTGGTATATTTTCGATTCAAATGGCATGATAAGAGAAGTGGAAGGCGAAGGCGTGATCGGCAAGAAGCCCGTTTTAAGTCCCGGCCAATCTCACCAGTATGTTTCCTGGTCGCCACTGCAAACCGACATGGGGAAAATGTATGGTTTTTACCTCATGGTCGATCGCGATAACGAAAAAAACTTCAAAGTACCGGTGCCCGAATTCAAGCTGATCGCTCCCTCAAAGCTGAATTGACCTCTGGTCAATCTTCGATCACGGCAATACATTTCAGTTCGATAGCAATAGGCGTAGGCAGGGCGCTGATCCCGCAAGTGGTGCGGCAGGGCAGGTTGTCCTTGAAATATTCCGCATAAATGCGATTGTAGGTGTGAAAATCCCTTTGCATGTCCGTTAAAAATACGGTGACATCCACCAAAGAATCCCAACTGGCTCCGCTGGCTTCCAATACCGTCCGGACATTCCGAAACACAGAATGGCATTGCGCTTCGAAATCGAATCCCGTGAAGTTGCCGCTTTTGCTTTGTTTTAACCCTGGCACTTCGTCGGTTTCCGGATCGCGCGGACCGATCCCCGAAAGAAACAACAGATTACCAACCCTTCGTGCATGCGGATACAAGCCCACCGGCTTGGGCGCATTGGATGCGTTTATTTTTTCTGATTTTGACATGGTTCGTTTTAGCTCCAAATTTAATCAACTATCGGAATCGGACATAATCTGATTTTGGGATCACCTTTTTTAAATCAGAACTATCCGATCACAAACGGATAATAAACGTTTAAAATCGGATAAGTAACGACTATTTTACAGATGTATGCTTTGTGTTTTGGAAAATGTTGTATATTCGATTGTGAGACATTTCCCGGATCGCAGGCAATTATCCGGAAACCTGATCGACATGATCGCAAAACTTTAGCGGTAATTCAGTGAAAGTGCAGGAAATCCAATAGTTGTAAACAAAAACTTCTCGTGTAGTTATGAAAAGTTTTAGCATCAAATTAAAAAAACGACATTATTCAACAGTATATTTGTAAGGCCTGAATTTGAAGGATATAGAAGAAATATACGACACTCAATGCAGGATTGGCGGATAGACAAATGTTGTGCGGCATACAAAAACCCACCGCACAAACAGCACATTTGGTTTTTGCCAACGCACAAAGCCAACGCTAAAAAAACCAAAAGAGCTGTTTTTTGCCAACGCTCGAAAAAATGTATCTTGTGAAAGAAAAAACGACCAGAATTAAATGCAAATATTTCAGAAATCTGTAATACAGAAACACCTTAAAAGTCTTGACCAAGAAAAGGTAGAAAAAGCTTTCCAAACTTTTCGACTGAATTACAATCCAGCCAAAATCGAGCAAATAAAAACACTCAAAGAAGAAGAATACCAAGACGGATTTTTACGGGAAATATTTGTTGACGTTCTCGGTTACACGCTTCGACCTGATGAAAATTTTGACTTGCAGCGTGAATTTAAAAACCAAACAGACGGGAAAAAAGCAGACGGAGCAATTTTAAATGACGAAAACGCAGTTGCCGTAATTGAGCTAAAGTCAACCAAAACAAAGGATTTAACAAAAATCACTCAACAAGCATTCAATTACAAAAACAATCAGCCAGAATGTAAATACGTCATTACTTCCAATTTTCAAAAGCTACGTTTCTACATCGACTACTCTACCGAATTTGAGGAGTTTGATTTATTCTTCCTCGACAGAGAACGTTTTGAACTTCTGTATCTAATACTGCACAGAGACAGCATATTTTCAAATCTTCCGATAAAACTCAAGAAAGAAACCCAATTTCACGAAAAGGAAATTTCGGAAGAACTTTACAACGATTATTCCAACTTTAAAACAAAGCTGTTTAACAACCTTATCAAAAACCATCCAGAAGATGATAGGTTGATGCTTTTCAAAAAATCACAAAAATTATTGGACCGTTTTCTGTTTATCCTTTTTGCAGAAGACAGTGGACTGTTACCGCCCAACTCGATTTCACGTGTAATAAAGCGATTTGACATCTTAAAAGAAGAAGACGCTTACAAACCGCTTTATGAGATTTTCAAGCAGTATTTTGGTTATATGAATATTGGTCGCCCAGGAAAAAAAGAGTCGGACAATATTCCAGCTTATAATGGTGGCTTGTTTTATGAAGATTTGCTGCTCGACAATTTAATAATTGATGATGAAGTTTTAATTGACGACTTAAAAAAGCTATCAACCTATGATTTCAATACAGAAGTTGACGTTAATATTCTCGGGCATATTTTTGAGCATTCTCTCAACGAAATTGAAGAAGTGACCGCAGAAATTGAGGGAACCATTTCTGACCAAAAAAGAACCAAACGGAAAAAAGACGGAGTTTTCTACACACCCAAATATATTACAACCTATATCGTGGCCAATACAGTTGGTAAACTTTGTATTGACAAAAGAAAGGAACTCGATATTGAGGAAATTGAATTCGATGATTCCTTCTTGAAAAAAGATGGAACATTAGCGGTCAAAGGGAAAAAGTTATTTAAAACATTGACCGAGTACAAAAAGTGGCTAACTGAATTAAAAATTGTTGACCCAGCTTGTGGTAGTGGTGCATTTTTGAACCAAGCCCTAAACTTTCTAATCGAGGAACACGAGAAGATTGACGACATCATTGCCGACTTGACAAAATCACCTTTACGGCTTTTTGATACGGACAAAAACATCCTCGAAAACAATCTTTTTGGTGTGGACATCAACGAAGAAAGTGTTGAAATCGCCCAATTATCGCTTTGGCTTCGTACCGCAAAGAAAGACCGAAAACTTTCAAAATTGAACAATAACATTAAATGTGGAAACTCACTTTTAGCATCTGAATTTGATTGGCACAAAGAGTTTCCAGAGATTATGAAAGATGGCGGTTTTGATGTAGTTATTGGTAATCCACCATACATAAAAGAATACACAAATAGGCAAGCCTTTGATGGGTTGCACGAGCATCCTTGTTATCAGGGCAAAATGGATTTGTGGTATTTCTTTGGGGCTTTGGCTTTGGACATTATCAAAAAAGATTATGGTCTCATTGGCTATATCGCACCAAACAATTGGATTACAAATTCGGGGGCTTCAAACTTTAGGAATATCGTCCTCACAAAAGGGAAAATAACCGAGTTTATCGATTTTGGTGATTTTAAAGTGTTTGATTCAGCAGGAATCCAAACAATGATTTACATAATGAAAAGTTCAGATGAAAATAGAAATTATAATTTCAGCTTTTCAAAAGTCGTAAACAGCAAAATAAAGCACGAGGATGCTCAACTATTTTTAGAACGTGTAAAGGACAAACGATTTGAGTACTTCAAAGCAAACTTAGACCAAAAAGAAAATTTTGATAAACCAATCAATTTCGTGAACGCAGAACTTACCCTGATTATTGATAAAATTCGGGAACATCAAAATTTTGAATTTGACAAAAAAGAAATAGCCCAAGGAATTGTTCCAAATCCCGATGTTGTTAATTCAAGAAATATTTCAAAATTTTCAAAAGAAGAAATCGAAGAAAAACAAATTGAAGTTGGTGATGGCGTTTTCGTTATAGACCGAAACCAATTGAAAAACAGTAAATTCCTAAAACCGCTTTTTGAGCCAGAAAATTTTGACAGATATTATCACAATCCATCCAATTCAAAAGAACTAATCTATATTCCTAAAGAAGAACAACCTGAAATACATATTTTAGAGCATCTCGAAAAATATCGTCCAATAATGGAAGAAAGGAGGGAGAATAAAAGCGGTTCTATCCAATATTTTAATCTTCATTGGCCAAGGGATGAAGTGTTCTTCTCGAAAGGTCCTAAAATTCTTGCTTTACGAAAATGCCCCAAAAGACCAATTTTTTCTTATACGGAAGCGGATTGTTACGTGATGCTAAGTTTCAACGTAATCAAAACAGACCGATTAAACCAAAAATATCTAACAGGGCTACTCAATTCAAATTTGATTGCCTTTTGGTTAAAATATCAAGGCAAAATGCAAGGCGATTTATACCAAGTAGATAAAGCACCCTTAATGAATTTACCCATAATCAATCCGTCAAATGTAATACAAGAACAAATTGCCGACTTAGTCGAAACCATAATTTTAAACAAACAAAAAGGTTCCGACTATCGTGAATTGTTGGACAAAGCAAAAACGGAAAATAATTTTGACCGAGAAATACAGCTGACAAAAGAATTGGAGCAACTCACAGCAGAAATAGAAAAAGCCGAAAGCAAAATCAACGCTATGATTTACGAGCTTTACGCTATTGAACCGATTGAAATTGCAACGATTGAAAAGAATATAAATTAATGGAAGAGTTAAAAATACAAATAGAGAACAGTCGTAATATTTTTAAAGAAAAAATGCTTGAATGTGAGAAGGAAGATGGAGATACACTTATGTGTTCAATAAATCAAGCATTTGGCGAATTTCATACAAATGGACATAATTGTTTGGGATGTAATCTTCAAGAAGAT
The DNA here is from genome assembly GCA_964551455.1 of uncultured Saprospiraceae bacterium. Classification (GTDB taxonomy): domain Bacteria; phylum Bacteroidota; class Bacteroidia; order Chitinophagales; family Saprospiraceae; genus JAHDHW01. The sequence goes on along the minus strand of CAZKDA010000153.1, from coordinate 678 downwards.
GTAGATTGGATTGAATCTTTTTTAGAACAGGCTAATGCAGAAAATTATTTTTATGGTGAACTGCACATTGAGTTCTTTTACAAAACATACTTATTTCATCTTTATTTGCTAACAGAGAAAATTTTTGAAATAAAGAAAATTATCGGACTTCCAGTTTCCTACAAAGAAAATGAATTTGAAATTTTTAGAATAATAAAACTTTGGGCTAATTTTTTTAAGCATCCAAAAGCTTTTATCCTGACTCATCATCCTAAATATTTCTTTGATAATAACTTGAAGGTCGTTGAAAAATTAAAGAAAAATAGCGATAACAAAATCATAGACTTAAAATTCATAAAAAAATATTATAGTGGTGAAGACCGAAACAAATACAAGAATCTAACAGGTGAATTACGGAATAACAGTAACGTTAAAGTAATATTACCATCTATTGATACCCTGACACAGGATTTCTGTAATGCTTGTGCCATTTTCATTGAAGTTATTAAAGAGAATAAAGCATATAAAGAAATATTAAATGATTTGACAACTCTTGAAAATTTCTTTGAACACGATTTAGATATTGAATAATAAGCCAACGCTAAAAGCCATACACATTTGCAATTCGCACCAGCCAGCCGCCCAAGCCAAAAATTGCAAAAGAGTATATCTTTGCCAACGCTACAAACAGAACGTGAA
>CAZKDA010000152.1:0-11381 GCA_964551455.1 uncultured Saprospiraceae bacterium | reverse complement strand
TTATTCAAAAAAAATACTAACCCAAACTCTATCACTTTATTTAATCACCATTCCTGAGGGAAAATGCAGGGAAAGTTTGATGCGATATTGACGATCATAAACCTGAAATATTGAGGTTTGTAAGTTTTAAAAGGTTTATGAAAATTGAATTATTCCAAGCTGGGAGCAACCGGCCTTTTGAGAAAAAACCTGACCCAAAGCAAAATTTTCGTCTTTACAATAAACTTTGGCGTAAAAGGAAAATAAACAGATTGTATTCCATCGTTGTATTATGAAATATTTAACTAATATACAATTGTCAGTTTTTTATTTTAGCAATGCTATTTCTTATTTTTGACCATTATTCCATTTCATTAAAAAATTGAAAAAACCAATTATGAACCCATCAATCAAAGTATTCTTCTTTCTGGCATTTACTGCCATTTTTATGACTTCTTGCGTCAGCAAAAAAAAGTTTACCGGCTTACAAACAGAATTGGATAAAGCCAATGAGGACTTGGGAAAATGCGGTAAAGATCTGAATGATTATATGAACCGCCTTTCCGCTTGTCAAACTGAAAATGCAAGCCTGAAGAAAGCTAATCAGGTCAGGGATGAACAAATTACAGATTTAAAAGAACAAATCGCCGATTTCAAAGCTACCAGGGATAAACAACTTGAGCAGGTGGGCGATCTCACCGTTTTGTCGCAGGCTGCCAATGAAAACATCAACAAGACTTTATCACAATTAGCAGAACGGGACAAATATATCCGCTTTTTACAAACTGCTAAAAATAAAGCCGATTCTATCAATTTAGCGCTCGCTATAAACCTCAAAGGCGTACTTGAAAAAGGTATAGAAGATGAAGATGTTGAAATAAAAGTAGATAAAACAGTAGTTTTTATCAACTTGTCTGATAAAATGCTCTATAAAAGCGGTAGCGCGGAAATCACCTCAAGAGCGAGTGAAGTTTTAGGGAAAATCGCACAAATCATTGAATCAAGGCCTGATCTTGAAGTTATGGTGGAAGGCTACACCGATAATGTGCCAATCAAAAATTCATGTATGCAAGACAACTGGGATTTGAGCGTCAAAAGAGCCACTTCCGTAGTCAGAACGCTTCAAAGTGAATTCAAGATCAATCCCAACCGGTTGATCGCTGCAGGTCGCGGAGAGTATAATACGCTGGCCAGCAATGACACTGCGGAAGGCCGCGCAACCAATCGCAGGACGAGGATCATTATTATGCCAAAATTGAATCAGTTCTACGATTTGTTGAATCCTGATAAAGTACCTAATTAAGAGTATCCGGGTTTCAGGAACGAGATAAAATAACTTCTACAAAGCGGTGCTTCAGAAAAGCATCGCTTTTTTTTGTTCTGTTATACGTAAACACGGTTGGGTTTAAATGGATTGCTGAAAATCTTGATCGATCATCCCTCAACAAAACAACGATGGATCGGGATGGAAAAATTTATGTCTTTGTAATGGTTCGCAACAACGATCTTATGGATGGGGAAGAGGTTGTTCAATTGTACATACCTGATATTGAAGGCAGTGTGCCACGCCCTGAAAAAGTATTGAAAGGTTTTCAGAAAAGATAAAACCTTCGGCCCGGAAGCTGGGAAATTCAAGGTATTTGTGGGAAACAACCCGGAAGAAGGGCAGGAAGCAGCATTTGAATTGACGGATTAGGTTTTGCCAAAAATACGCAACCCTCAGACAATTTGCCCAAGGGTCGCATTTACAAAAAATCATTTTCAATTTGTCAAGGCTATTGTGCTGCTATCTTTTCCGTATAAACCTTTCCGTTTTGCGTGATAGTCACCATGAGCGTACCTTTTGAAACCTGTCCGAGGTTGATCTCATTTTTGTAGCTACCATCAAAATCCTTTAATTCTTCGTTGTAAATCTCCTTGCCCGAAATGTCGAACACTTTAACGGAAGTTGGCAGGGCATCGCCTGTAAACTCAAGGTTCAAAACACCGGAAGTCGGGTTTGGAAAAATGCTGATATCCTGGAGTTCCAGCGTTGCGGGCTTGTTTACGGAGTTGACAACGTCACCCGGAGTGTCAATTTCAGATTCGTTGCTCCCTTCCTCGCTACTTTCGCCGGATGGTTCTTCGTTTTCCTCGATGGTCGTTTTCTTTTTAATGATAATGACTTTCTTTTCGCTGTTTTCATTTTCATCAAACACAAATTCGTTCACTTCATCGTGGTCGTCGTCGAATGTTTCGAACCGTTTTATTTTCATTTTAATCTCGCAGGTTTTCAAAGTAGCCATAACCTGGGCAGGCTGGTTGTTGCGAAGGTATTCGATGGTGACCGATTCTCCGCCTTCATAAGGTTTCAAAACATCCAGCACATCCTGTATCGAAGCCACATCCTGGCCTTCAATGGCGGTGAGGATGTCATCTTTCAGTAAACCGGCTTCCTGCGCCCCGCTGTTGTCGATGATGTCCAGAACGGTGACGCCCTGTTTGCTTTCGCCATTTACGGTTTCCGTGCCGTTTTCCACTTCGACGGTTTTACCGATCATCACGCCCAGGCAGGCTTTGTTGCCATTTGGGCTGCCTCCGGCGAAGGAATAACCGTGGAATTCGTGGTGCGGGCTGCCATGCCACATAAATCCGTTTTCTTCCATTTTGAGTTTGAAGTCTTCGGGAAATTCATCCTGGCCTTCCCATTCGAAAGTCTCGATCTCGCCATCTTCCCCAGATTTGCTCATAATGATTTTAATGCGGCGTTCCATGCCATCTTCGTCGATATCGACCTTGATGTTTTTCAGCTTTTCCGAAAGGCCTTCCAGGTCTTGCAGATCGAGGGTGTGAAAATCATTGGTTACGTCCAGTTCATAAACTTCTATATCTTCGCTGCCTTCGGTTTTTTCGATGATAACCTCACCAGAGTCTGCTGATTTTACGATCTTTTGCACTTGCACATTACCGTTTTCATCTTTGGTTTTTTTGATGACGACGATCTCGTTTTTGACGGTTTTGTTATCCGTTTCCTGTTGAGCCAAAACGGTAGCTGTGGTAAAGAGCAGCGCAGCGGCCAGCAAGATCATGGGTTTAAGTCTTAATGGTTTCATTTCAATTTTTTTTTAATTCGTTAGAAAATTTGATAAAAAAATGCGTACAAAAATTCTGTTGGAAAAATTATTCTTGATTCCTGAAAAGGAGAATTAAAATCGAAAAAAATGGCGGAGAACTTCGGGCATTGATCGTATCATGACCATTGATCTGCCGCCTTGTATGAGAGTTAATTCATAAAACAATTCCTATTTGTCGTCTTTTTTACGGATTATAAACTGCTGATTTCCTGACTTTTTATTTTCGGAATCCGAATCATACAGTTTTTTGTATTTTTCAAAAACATCATCCGGTACCTTATTGCCATTGATCTTCATGGAGTTTTTGTTCAGTTCGAGTTTGTAATCTGCATGTTTTTCGATGAGGCCGTCTTTGACCAATTCGTTTTCGATGGCAGCGCTCGAATGGTTGCCATGACCGTGATTGAAGAAAAACACATGGTCATTTTTGATGTATGGCTGAAAAGAGCGGGCCTGCTCGGCGAGTTCTTTTTCACAATAGAATTTGTATTCCTGAAGCGCTTTGGTATCAAATTGAAATTGGTCGGCATCTACGGTACCTTTGAATTGCTTGTTAAATTCTTTCAACATCTTAGCCTGGTCTGCATTCAATTTTTTCAAATCTTCTTTTCCCATCCAAAATTCCTTGTCGTCAAAAGCCCTGACTCCGGCAACCGATCCGGCGCCATTCCATTTCAGGAGCATGTCTTTTTCGAGTTTCAACCCATCAAAATTTGTTCGAAGGTCTTTAAAGTCGTGGTTTAATTGCATAAGCCCTTGTGGCAAATCGAGTTTGTTAATAGTGATTGCGCTTGCGTTAAACTTGAGTTCTTTACCATCGATCAGGATGACCTTGCCGTCCTTTTCAAGGACAATTTCCATCGGCTCATTTCCATCGTCAGTTGTGATGAAGATCACTGCCTGGCCTTCGTCGTTTTTCGCTACCGTCACAGTTTGCGAGGTTGTTGTTTGCAATTTATAAGCAGAAGTTTTAGGTGCTGTCGGCGGAGCTGGCGCAGTCGGAGGTGAAGGAGGTACGGGCGCTACCGGAGGCACAGGAGGCACCGGCGCTATGGGCGGCGTTGGTGGCGTTGGCGGCATGGGAGGCACAGGAGGAACCGGAGGAACCGGAGGCACAGGAGGTGCATTTGCTATCATTTCATCCATGAGATGTTGATAATTTTCAAAGTCCTCTTTCGGAATGACTTCTCCATTGATCTTCAATTCCGTGATCTCTCCATCGACGACGGTCATCTCTGTTTTTTCACCATTGTTATCTTCGATGACGCGATATGTGTGTTTGCGTTTCCTGTTTGGGATGGTATCAACGAATTCAGGATGGATATCAACCACCGTTTCAACTACAACTTCCTGCCTGGGGTAATAATTCAGATGATGCCGATCTTCCTCTTCTTTTGGGGCATCGCGTGTGTCGTCGAAGGGGGTATTGGCGCCGACGGAAAGCAGCAATATTGCAGCGAGCAACAAACAGGTAGCCATGAGTTTTTCAATGATATTCGAGCGGTTTTGGGGTTGGTTTAAAATTCTTTTGACGCGGTGGAGCAACTGGTTTTTACGCCCGGAAAATGTCATCGCAAAACTTGGAACGGAATAGTGGTTCATTTCCTGGAGCGTGACGAGCGCCTTGGCGTAGATCAGTGAATTGCCGCAGAGGCGGATCGCAATGTCATCGCTGCAATTTTCGCGCTCCAACCGTACATTTGCCGAAATCCACCAAACGGCAGGGTGGTAATAATACAGCACTTCAATGAACGACAGCACGATGTTCATCAGAAAATCGTTGCGGAAGATATGCCCCAGTTCGTGCGCCAGAATGGCCTCTACTTCTTTTTCAGAAAGACCATTTACCGCGCCGACGGGCATCAGGATGACCGGCTTGAAAAAACCAATGACCATAGGCACTTTCACGACAGAGGATTCCAGCAGTTTCACAGGTTTTCGCAAAGGCAGCCTGTTTAGCAGCGATGCGAATTTTGATTGCCAATGTTCTGAGATCGGCTGGGTATAACGGTTTTTCAGATAATGGACATAAGCCAGTCCTCCGATCAGGCGGAAGAGGAAAAACGCCACGCCCACCAGCCAGAAAGCTACGATCACCGACAAATGGTTGTTGAAATAATTTATGCAGGTCTGGACAGTATTCTGAAAGAAGGAGCCGGAATGCGCTGCGTTCTCGCTACTTGTGTGACCAACCAGGGTTATCTCTCCAAAACCCGAATGTTTGACACCATCGTAGAGCAGGATAAATGTTGATAATGAAAAGACAAATACCAAAAATAAAGAAAGACTGGCTACTTCGTATCGGAGCTTCGCTGAGCTTTTCTGCATAGATTGCATTACAAGCGCCATGATTATCGCAATTAACAGTCCTTGCCAAATCGAATGCACAACTGTCCAGCCCAGTGCATAAATTAGTTCTTCGGAAATGAATTGAAGTATGAAATCCATGATATTTTGATTACATTTTAAGGTGGTAGATTAAATTATCCATTCCTCCGTTGGGGAATAAAAAAATCAGACAAACACATTTATTTCTCTGACTCAATTCTTTTGATAAGTTCTTTGATCTTTTGGAGTTCTTCGTCCGAAGCCTTGTGGTTGCCCAAGGCCTGCATGACCAGCTTCATCGCCGAACCACGGAAGGTAGCATCCACAAATTTCTCCAGCAATTGCTTTTGCGTGGCATCTTCTTCCAGCATAGGTTCGTAAATATGCGTCCTGCTATCGGTGTTTCTTACGACCAATTGCTTGTCCGCCATGATCTGCATGATCTTCAAGGTAGTGGTGTAACCCACTTCTTTTTCTTCGTTCAACTTGTCGTTTACAAACCGAACTGAAGAAGGACCGTATTCCCACAAAACCTGGAGAATCTTTAATTCAGCTTCGGTAGGTTTCGGAATTTTATTTTTACTCATTTCAAGGTATTGATGGTTTGTTACGAAATTTTTCGTACTACAATATTATACGAACCAGTTCGTAATTCCAAATTTTTCTACGAGTATTTTCGTATTTTTTTTTGAAAATAGATTTCAGACGGTAGAACTTGTGACCTCGTCCTGTCTGCCACCTGTCAGCCACAGGCAGGGCCAGGCAGGCACGTCGGGGTTATTTCAGGCTTTAGTTAGTTACCAGACATCAGACAAGCAACTCGTAACCCATAACTTTTAACCCATTATTTCTACCAAATCTTCTTCCCGATGAGGTGATTTTTTACATAATCATTGATACCTTCTTCGAGGGAATGGAAAGGCTTATCGTAGCCGGTTTTTCTGAGTTTTGAAATATCGGCTTCCGTAAAATACTGGTAATTGTCGCGAATGTCTTCGGGGATATCGATGAAAGAGATTTTGGGTTTTCGTCCCATAGCCTTGAAGGTGAGGGTAGCGAGGTCGAGAAATGATCGCGCCTTTCCGGTACCGAGGTTGTACAAGCCGCTGTTTTTCTGTTGTTTGTACAAAAAGAAAAGTACGTCCACCACATCTTTTACATAAACGAAATCGCGTAGCTGTTCCCCGTCTTTATAATCTTCTTTGTGCGAACGGAAAAGTTTCATCTCGCCGGTGGCTTTGATCTGTTCGAAGGTATGGAAGATCACGGAAGCCATCCTGCCTTTCTGGAATTCGTTGGGGCCATAGACGTTGAAAAATTTCACACCAGCCCAGAACGGGGGCGTTTTTTTCTGTTTCAAAACCCATCGGTCGAATTCGTTTTTGGAATCGCCGTAGTGGTTGAGCGGTTTGAGCTTTGAAACGATCTTGTGATCGTCTTTGAAGCCATGCTCGCCAGCGCCGTAAGTGGCCGCACTGGAGGCATAGATCAGTGGGATCTGGTATTCGGTGCAGAATTCCCAAAGTTCTTTGGAGTAGTTGAGGTTGAGTTTATCGAATACGGCTTTGTCCTGTTCAGCAGTGTCGGTACGAGCGCCGAGGTGGAAGATAAAATCGATCCTGCTGGGCATCTGTCTGACGATCTCCAGGAAAATATCCATGTGGATCCACTCCCTGATAAATTTGTTTTTCAGGTTAGGCTCTTTATAATCTTTATAAAAATCGTCAACGACCATCAGGTCTTTGACATAGCCTTCGTCGTTCAGCTTTCTGATCATGCAACTGCCGATAAATCCCAAAGCTCCCGTGATTACGATCATCTTTTAGTAGTTTTTAGTTGCTAGTTTCTAGTTCAAAGTTTCTAGTTCAAAGTTTCTGGTTTCAACACCCCTAATCACTAACCCCTAATCACTAACCCCTAATAACTAGCTATAAACTATTTTACCCAACAAGGTTTTTTTCTTCTTTCGATTCGTATGCTTCGATCGGCGGGCAAACGCAGATCAGGTTTCGGTCGCCATGTGCGTTGTTGACGCGGCCAACGGATGACCAGAACTTTCCGCTTTCCAGATAATCCAGCGGATAAGCTGCTTTTTTGCGGCTGTACGGATAGTTCCACTTATCGGCAGAAACCATCGCGATGGTATGCGGCGCATTGATCAGCACGTTCGAGGCTGTATCCGCTTCGCCGGTGGCGATTTCGTCGATCTCAGCGCGGATGCGGAGCAGGGCATCGCAGAAGCGATCCAGCTCGTCTTTGCTTTCGCTTTCCGTCGGTTCGATCATGATGGTTCCGGCTACCGGGAAAGAAAGGGTAGGGGCGTGGAAGCCATAGTCGATCAGCCTTTTCGCAACATCCTCAGCGCTGACCAGCGATTTGAATGGTCGCAGGTCGATGATGAGTTCGTGCGCCGAGCGTCCTTTTTCGCCGGTGTAGAGCACCTGGTAATTTTTCTCCAGTTTTGCCTTGATATAGTTGGCATTGAGGATGGCGATCTTCGTAGCATCGGTTATCCCGTTTTTCCCTAGCATTTTGATATAAGCATAAGAAATGAGCAGGATACTGGCACTGCCCCAGGGCGCGCTGGATACCGCGTGGATGCCTTTTCTGCCACCGGTTTTTACAAAAACGTGTTTCGGAAGATATGGTGCAAGACTGTCGTTCACGCAGATCGGTCCCATACCCGGGCCGCCACCGCCGTGCGGGATGCTGAAAGTTTTGTGCAGGTTGAGGTGACAAACATCAGCGTCGATCGCTCCGGGGCTGGTCAGTCCTACCTGTGCGTTCATATTGGCGCCGTCCATATACACTTTGCCGCCGTTTTGGTGGATGATTTTGCAAATCTCTTTGATCCCCGTTTCAAATACGCCGTGCGTGGACGGGTAGGTCACCATAAGACAGGAGAGGGTATCTTTGTATTTTACGGCTTTTTCTTTCAGGTCGGCAGCGTCGATATTTCCTTTGTCGTCGCATTTCACCACCACGACATCCATGCCTGCCAATACTGCGCTGGCGGGATTGGTGCCGTGTGCGGACTGCGGGATCAATGCTACGGTGCGGTGATGTTCGCCGCGGGCTTCGTGGTAAGCTTTGATGGTCAAAAGGCCGGTGTACTCACCCTGCGCACCGCTGTTGGGTTGCAGGGAGCAGGCGCTGAACCCCGTGATCTCACAGAGATAAGCTTCGAGTTCATCGAAGATATGTTTGTAACCCCTGGCCTGGTTTGCAGGAACGAAAGGGTGGATATTGGCAAATTCTTCCCAACTCACGGGAATCAGTTGCGTAGCGGCGTTGAGCTTCATGGTGCAGGAACCCAGCGAGATCATGGAATGCGTGAGTGAAAGGTCTTTGTTTTCCAGACTTTTGAGATACCGCATCATCTTGGTTTCGGTATGATGTGAGTTGAAAACCGGATGCGTGAGGTATTCGGAAGACCTTTTCAGTTTGGAAGGGATCTTCGATCCTTTCGGAACATCGACCTTTGCTACCTTTTTCTTTTTTACACCTGCAAAAATATTGATGATCTCCAGCAGGTCTTTTTCCTGTACTGTTTCGTCGAGACTGACGCGGATGGTATTTTCAGTATAAAAGAAGTTGATCTTTGCAGCGAGGGCAGCTTTTTTGACCTTTTCGATGGTATCCTTTTTAGCTTCGATGTTCAGCGTATCGAAGAAGTTGGCGTTGGTTTGTTTAAAACCCAGTTTTTCCAACTCGGCATTGAGCGTCCGCACTGCAGCGTGTACCCCTTCGGCGATGGCTTTGATGCCTTTCGGACCATGATAAACCGCATACATGCCTGCCATGATAGCCAGCAAAGCCTGAGCGGTACAGATATTCGAGGTCGCTTTTTCGCGGCGGATGTGCTGCTCGCGGGTTTGGAGCGCCATGCGCAGCGCGGGGTTATTCTGGGAGTCGATAGACACGCCGATGATCCTCCCGGGGATCACTCTTTTGAAGTCATCTTTGCAGGCGAAATAAGCCGCGTGCGGCCCTCCGTAACCCATCGGTACACCAAATCGTTGTGTATTTCCGACGACGGCGTCGGCGCCCCATTCACCCGGAGGGGTAAGGAGTGCAAGGCTCAGGATATCGGCTGCCACGGTGACGTAGATTTCCTTTTCGTTGGCTTTTTTCGCGAAAGCGGTATAATCTTCGACGGCGCCGTCTTTGCCGGGATATTGCAGGAGCACACCGAAGGTTTTTTCATTGAATTTGTATTTTTTTACATCGCCGACGACTACTTTGATACCCATAGGCTTGGCGCGGGTCATCAGCACATCGATAGTGTGTTCGTAAACCTTATCCGACACAAAAAACTCATTGACAGTAGCTTCTTTGTTCTTTTTGTTTTTCTGTTCGAAAAACATGTGCATGGCCTCAGCGGCGGCGGTACCTTCGTCGAGCAGGGAAGCGTTGGCGATAGGTAAAGCGGTGAGGTCGCTGACCATCGTCTGGAAATTCAGCAAAGCTTCGAGCCTGCCTTGAGCGATCTCAGCCTGGTAAGGTGTGTACTGCGTGTACCAGCCTGGGTTTTGAAACAAGTTGCGGAGGATCACGGAAGGCGTGATGGTACCGTTGTAGCCCATGCCGATGTAAGATCGGAACACCTTGTTGAGCGCAGCGGTTTGTTTCAGTTCCCGAAGGTATTCAAATTCTGAAAGCGCTGCGGGCAGGTTCAGCGGCTTTTTCAGGCGGATAGAATCCGGAATGGTCTGCTTGATCAGTTCATCGAGAGATTTGGCTTTAACGGCCTTGAGCATTTCCTTTTGCTCGTTTTCATTGACGCCGATGTGCCGATTGACAAAGCGGTCGGTAGCAAAGATGTTGTTCATATTGTGATCAGATTAGGTTGTTTGTTTAAAATGCAGGGGCGAAGTTACGTTTTTTGTTGTTGATTTTTGAAATGAATTGTGATTTGGTTTGGGGAAATACTTCGATAAACTCAACGCAAGTTGGGGATTGTCACGCCGGTGGCATAATGGGGATTGTGCTGCCTGGACAGCTTTGTGTAAGGAATTTTGATTTTCTATCGTCAGCCGAAAAAACAGCCATATTAATTGCCGGCGGAGAGTGTATTCTTTCCAAACGCTTTCATTTCAATTTTTTCAATTTGGAATTATTGACCAACGAAGTCATTTGTGTGATGGCGATATTATTTAATTGCTGAAGCCGCTCCGTTTGACCTACACCTTGCCGAATCAATACAGCGTTGATACTCTCTAAATTGGAAAGCACAACCAGTTGTTCAAGTGTAGCAAAATCCCGCATGTTACCTTTGGTGTTCGGGTTTTGCTGTCGCCAAGTTGAGGCTGTCATTCCAAACAAAGCCATATTGAGCAAGTCGGCTTCCGAAGCGTACACTAGTGATATTTGGGTTTTGGTCAGTTTTGCCGGGATCAATTTTTCTTTGATGGCATCGGTATGAATGGTATAGTTAACTTTGGCTAAAGTGCGTTGCAGGTTCCAGTCCAGTTTTTGACGGTTACTTTCTTCTTCTTTAAGGCGTTTAAATTCTTTAATCAAATAGACTTTGAACTCAGCACTAATCCACATCCCAAACTCAAAGGCGATATCAACATGAGCATATGTGCCACCGTATCTTCCGGCCTTAGCTTGTAAACCTATGGCATTTGTTTTTTTAACCCATTCCTTGACGCTAATTTTATAGTTGTTGAGTCCGGCCTGGCTTTTAATTATGGCGAATTCGCCATAATTAAAATTTGGATTATTGACCGTTTCCCAAATTCCTAAAAATTCTACTGTATTACGGTTTCTAAGCCAATCCGAGATAAAAAAATCACCATCTTTTGCCTTCAACATATCCGTAAGCGAAATGAACTCACTTTCATTTTCCGTCAAGATGGAGATTTGTGTTCCCTTTACATCTATTTTTTGCGTTTTTGACATATACTTGTTCACGGATAAATTTCGGATTTTATTAATTCCGAAATTTACCGTGAA